>NZ_JAIWNX010000123.1 GCF_020217185.1 Asticcacaulis sp. | reverse complement strand
GGCCGAAGATGCTGACCGCATCCGGCCGTTGAAGAAGCGAGAATTTCTCATATGTGTCAGTGACATGAGAAATTCTCGAATGGAATACCAAGGGTCATTCTCCATGACCCTTGGTATCAGGCCGCCGCCTGCTTCAGGCGTTCGACCATCGAGATCAGGCCATTGGTGCGCTGCGACGACAGGGCCTCATCGAGCCCCAGACGGGTCAGGGTGTCGCGGATCGAAAAGTCGCGCACCTCGGCGCGCGGCAGGCCGTTCAGCAGCCGCACCAGAATGGCGATCAGCCCCTTGACGATATGGGCATCGGAATCGCCGCGAAAGCGCAAAACCCCGTCGCCGGCCTCATCCATCATCAGCCACACCTGTGAGGCGCAACCGCGCACGCGCGTCACCTCGTTGCGCTCGGCCTCGCTCAGCGGGGCGAGCGTTTTTCCCAGGTCGATAATATAGCGATAGCGGTCTTCCCAGTCGTCGAAGAGGTCGAATTCTTCGAGCAGGTCGCTCAGGCGGGCGTCGAATGTATCGGTCATGGGGTGGCTATAGCGCGTTAACCGGTTGGGTTTCAAACCGAAAACTCAGCGTCGCTTCAGTCGCACCGTGGCTTTCAGGCCGTTGCGCGGGTCGGATTGTACCGAAAAGCTGCCGCCCATCGCTTCTGAGGCCAGTTTGACGATCGACCAGCCGAGCCCCGCCCCTTCGCGGCTGCGGTTGTAGTCGCTAGCCCCCTGTTCGAACGGCCGCATCAGGCGCGGAATATCGGCGGGGTCAGGCGCCTTGCCCGGATTGAAGACAGCGATATCGACAAACTCGCCGTCCGGGCGGGCGGTGATTTCGACATCGCGGCCTTCGGGCGTGAAGTCGATGGCATTGCCGATCAGGTGATCGAGACACAGGCCAAGGCCACGCGGATCAAAGCGCGCGCTCAGTTCAGCATCGGTCAGGCCGGGTAGGATATTGACGCCGCGGGCCCTGGCGCAGGCGGCGTGACGGCGCGCCGCGTCATGGATATGCGGCGGCAGGGTTTCGATCTCCGGACGCAGCAGGTTGGGCTCGCTTTCCAGCCGCACCAGCTCCAGCACGTCATTGAACAGGCTGAGCAATTTCTTGCCGCTGTCGCGGATAATCCCGGCATATTCTGTATATTGCGGCGCGCCCAGAGGTCCGTAAAGCTCGTGCGTCAGCACCTCGGCAAAGCCGATGATCGAGTTGAGCGGGGTGCGCAGTTCGTGGCTGACCATGCGCATAAAGGCACGCTTGCCGAAGTCGCTTTCCGGCGGGGGGCAGGCAGACGGGGTAAGGGCCGCCGGTTGTTTGTCCATAAGCGTGCGCCGCAACAGGAAGGAGAGGAATGAAACTTTGGGCTGAATCGTACAGTTAACGTCTTAAGCAGAGGTTTCCGGGGCGAAAGACGACTTTTCTTTGGTCTTTTCTCGCTTGGCGGGGGATAGCCTTTCTCTTTTGGCGGCAGTTGGTTAGGATGGCAGACGTATCCGTGAGTAAAGACGTGCCGCTGAAATCCTATCTTCAGGAACTGAGATCACCCACCGGGGCCATGGCCACGCCGCGCAGTCGTGTGCGGCTGGGCGTTATTGCGTGGCATCTCGGCTGGTCGGCGGTCAGTCTGGCCTCGATGATCTATCTGATCTTCCTGCCGGCCTCGGTCAATGTATTGGCGGCGCTGGCGGCGGCGGCCCTGCCGGGTGTGTGCAGCGTCTTCCTGCTCAGCCGGGATGATTTTCGCACGCGGCAGATGCTGGTCTGGGTGTGGGCCCTGGCCTGTCTGGCGGCGCTGGGGCTTTCGGGTGGGGTACTGGGGCCGCTGGCGCCCTGGGTGGCCGCGCCGATGGCGGCGGCTGTAGCGCTCAATCAGCGGCGGCTGATCCTGCTGGGGGCCGCCCTGTCGGTGGCGGTGACCCTGTTTGCTATCCTGTTTTCACTGATGCGTCTGTTCCCCCTGCCGGATATTGTCGAAAGTTTCTGGCTGTCTTCGGTGGCGGTGATCACGCTGGTGACGGGGCTCGGCCTGTCGCTTTTGCCGGCGCTGCGCGTGCGTACCGAGGCGGTGCGCGGCGTCGAACACGACCGCACGCGCTTTCTGACGCTCCTCAGCGAACAGCCGCACCTGATCATCAGCGTCGATGGGGAGGGGCGTCTTCTGTCGGCCTATGGCGAGACGCCGCCGGGGCTCGATATGGCGCTTCTGATGAAGCACGGCCTGATCACCTGCGCCCACGTCCCGCATCGTTTGGGCCTGATGCAGGCGCTGGAGGCGGCGCAGGAGACGGGCCGCGCCGAAGCGGGCTTCATGCCGCACGCCGCGCTGGATCACTTCATCCGCCTCAGCCTGCGGCGCGGGGCGGATGGCAAGCTCTATGGCGTCCTGTCCGACGCCTCGCTGCAACACGCGCGCGAGGACGAGCTGGAAACGGCGCGTCAGGAAGCGCAGGCGCTCAATGAGGGCAAGTCGCGGTTTCTGGCCGGGATGAGCCACGAACTGCGCACGCCGCTCAACGCCGTCATCGGCTTTTCCGACATCATGCGTCAGCAGATGTTCGGCCCCCTGACCGGTAAATACGCCGAATATTCGCAACTGATCTGGGAGTCGGGGCAGCACGTGCTCGATCTGGTCAACGACGTGCTCGACATGTCGAAGATCGAGGCCAGCCGTTATGAGCTGTCGCTGGAACGCTTCGATGCGCGCGAACCCGTATCGGCGGCGCTGCGCCTGATACTGGCCACGGCGCACGAAAAGGGCGTGACGGTGAAGTCGGTCCTGCCGCCGACGCCGCTGGAGGTCACGGCTGACAAGCGCGCCATCAAGCAGATGTGCCTCAACCTTTTGTCCAATGCCGTCAAGTTCACGCCGCAGGGCGGCACGGTTACCCTGATGCTCAGCGAAACCGGTCAGGACAGTATCGACATCCAGATTACCGACACCGGCGTCGGCATCGCGCCCGAAGACCTCAAGCGGCTGGGCAAGCCCTATGAGCAATCCGGACCGATGGAACAGCGCGCTATGGGGACGGGGCTGGGTCTGTCGCTGGTGCAGGCGCTGGCCGGGCTCCACCGCGGGCGCATGACGATCGAGAGCGAGCTGGGCATGGGGACGAGCGTCAGCCTGCTGCTGCCGGTGGCGGTCAATTCCGATCAGCCGGAACTGCCGCTCAGCCCGCCCGGTGCGCCGGACACTGAGACGCTGGTGGCCCTTTCGACGGAAACGCCCAAGCCGCTGGAAGATCGCCTTTACACGCCGCCGGACCTGACCGGCAGCGACTTTGTGATCCGTCCTTCGAAGTCGTAACCTCTACTTCACCCCATACGGTGAGGGCAGGGTGGCAAACACCAGACCCGGCACGAAATCCCCGGCTTCGAAGCGCGCATACTGCGTGCCGCTGTTGAAGTCGAAGGCCACCACAATGTCTTCGCGCGGGTCGAGCTTGCCGATGGCAACCGTGGCGCTCAGCGGAAAATCAAAGCGCAGGGTGTCGCGTTTTTCGGCGTGACCGGCGAATTTTCCATCGACCGTGAACCCGGCCAGATTGACGCGCGGCGCGTTCTTCAGCGCGATCTGCGTGTTGCGACGGCCGGAGGCGCTAAAGCTCAGGTCAAACGGGCTCATGCCTTTCGGCATCTGCGCTGACACGGCCAGAGGGTCACGGTTGATCAGGCCGGAACGGCGGGCCGGATCGCGCACGATCAGCCGCGCCGCATAGGGCGTCTCGCCGCTGAATTGGGCCATCACACTGAGCGTCTGGCCTTTCAGCGTGCCATAGAGGCCAAAGCCCATGGCAACGTCACCGGTCTGCTGATACTGCACCAGACGCCATTTCGACAGGCTCTGTTCGGTGCGGTCGGCCAGCCATTCGCTGCGCAGCCCGCGCAGGGTCAGGCGGTTTTGCGCCACAAAGCCGCGATAGGCCCCGCGCAGGGTTTCGACCTCCTGCACCAGCGCCGGGTTGTGGCAATCGGCGCGGGAGGCGGCGGCGCGGGCATGGCCGATCGTGGCATAGACGGTGGCCGGGGCGACGCCGTGATTGAGCGCCGCATTGCGGTTTTGCAGCAGCCCGGCCTTCAGCGCCAGCAGGGTGGGGCCATCGAACCAGTTACAGCGCGCATTGGCGCTGCTGATGAACTGACGACGGGTCAGGGTCTCCAGAGACACGGGCTCAGCGGCCGCCGCAGTGGCGGTCAGCATCAGAGCCAGGGCCGAGGCCAGTATTTTGCAGCGCTTCACGTTCGACATCCCTTCGCAGGCCGACTATAGACGAACGTGTTTAAGTCCCGGTGAGCAAACAGGGTAAACCGCATGTTACTGCCGACCGACCTTTGGGTATCGGCCCTGATCCGACGCGCCGAGCAGGGCGGGGCCTTTGCCTATGTGCTGAAAAAAGGCGATGCGCGCGCCGGTGCGGTGATCCTCAAAATCACCCACCTGCGCGAACGCGAAACCTTCATCCTGCGTCAGGTGACCGCCGGGGACGAGGTGAAGTGGATGAAGCCCATCACCTCACACGATCCTGAGGCCATTGAGTCCTATATAGAGCGCGAGCGCCGCTTTGACTCCGATCTGTGGGTCGTCGAAATCGAGGATACCGAGGGGCGGCATTTCCTCACCGAGTCTATTCAGCTTTTGTAAACCCTGTTCCTAAACGGGATTTCAAACCCTCTGTGTCAGGATGATCACCCTGAGCGATGTGCGGAAAAGTGTCAGCGGTTTTCCGCGTTAACATCGCGACAGAAAGTAAAGTAACTTGAAAAGGTGATCGCCTTGCATTTTCTCCTCAACGATGTCGTCTTCGATCTTGACCCCTCGCGCATGATGCATCCGCTGGATGCGCAGCGCTTCGAGGCGCTGTCGATCGACTACATCGCCCAACTGGGCAAGGAGATGTTTGCCGAAAACCCGCAGGCTCACCGCTACAACCCGGAACGCGCCCGCCGTCTGTGCTATCTGCTGCATCTCAAAATGCCGCACGTCAACGCGGCGCAGTTTCTCGATCAAGCGGGTCGCGGTCAGGCCGCCGACGTGCTGGCCGATTTCAAGGCGCTCAATGAAATGGCGCTGGGCATGATGTATCAGCAGCAGGTCATCGGACAACTCGATGCGGCGAAGGTGGATGGGGCCGTCTGGCACCGCCACGCCGCATAAAATCGAGGTCTTTGGTCGATTAGGGCGTCGCCGTCGCTTGGCTGTATTCATATACAGCCGGCGCTAGGCTCCTGCTACTCGACTCAAATCTCTCGATTTTAGATGTTGGCTGTCAGGCTGACTTCCGTTCGCCGGTGAGGAAGAGGGTGAGACCGATCAGAGGCGCGACGGTGCCGGCCACCGCAATGGCCGTCCAGCCGCCCAGACCATAGAACGGGCTGGCCACCGCCGAACCGATCGCACCGCCCACAAAGATCGACGCCATATAGAGCCCGTTGAGACGGCCACGGCTGTGCGGGTCAAGGCCATAGATGGCGCGCTGCCCCTGAATCATCGTCAACTGCACGCAGGCATCGAGGACGATCCCGGCGACCATCAGCGACAGAATGCTGACCAGCGCGGGTATCGTGCCGCTCAGCATGGCGAGGGCCGCGCCGATCAGGCCAAACAGCGTGACTTTGGCCCCGTGCCCGGCATCTCCCAGCCGTCCGCTGAGCGGCGCGGCCAGAGCGCCTGCGGCCCCCGAAAGGGCAAACAGCGCGATCTGCGACTGGCTGAGGTGAAACGCCCGGAACAGCTCCACCGGCACAGCGGTCCAGAACAGGCTGAAGGCCCCGAACATGGTCGCCTGAAGCAGCGAGCGTTGCCTCAGCACCGGCTGGCTGAGCCACAGCGATGCCATCGACCGCAGCAGCGCGCCGTAAGAAGCCGTGTGCGCCGGGCGGCGCTGCGGCAGGGTCAGGGCCAGCACCAGACCAATGGCGATCATCAGCCCGGCGGCGATAAAGAACACCGCCCGCCACCCCAGATGATCGGCCACAAAACTCGATAGTGGGCGCGACAGCAGGATACCGGTCAACAGCCCGCCCATAATATTGCCGACCGTCCGGCCGCGCGTTTCTTCCGGGCTCAGATGCGCCGCTAATGGTATCAGCATCTGCACCGACACGGCCCCCAGACCGGTCAGAAAGGCCACAAACAGGAACAGCCCGCCGTTTTGCGCCATGGCGCTGAGGATCAGGCTGACAAAGGCCAGACCGAGGGTAACAAGGATCAGGCGTTTATTCTCAAACAGGTCGAGCAAGGGCGTGATGAACACCATCCCCGCCACATAGCCAATCTGGGTCAGCGAGACGATCAGGCTGGCCGTCGTCTGCGACAGGCCGACATCCGGTGCGATCAGCTCGATAATCGGCTGGGCGTAGTAGAGATTGCCGACAATGGCGCCGCACGCGAAGGCGAACAGCGCCACAAGCGCGGGCGACAGGTGAGGCGGGGCAGGGGAGCGGGTATCAGTCATGGCGCACATATAGGTGGCCTTTTCGCAGATGCAAACGTTTGGACGGGGCGGGGGCGAAAGGGGCTTGCCTTTCCGTTGCGGCAGGCGGTTACAATGCGATGCAACAGGGTTTGAATTGACCCTGCCCGGCCTTTGCGCGATCCTCTGCCCATGAACATTTCCCTGCCCCCTCTGCCGCACTATCCCACCCGCTGGGCGCGCCACGCCGATCTGATCGTGCACGTGACGGGGCTGGCCTTTGCCCTGTTCGGTGGCGGGGTGGCGCTGGGTCTGGCGGTGACGCAAGGCTTGCTGGGCATGGTGGCCGCCGTCATCATCTATGCGGTCGGCATGATCGCCATGCTGGCCTTTTCGACGGCCTATAATTTCGCCAGCCCGCGGTTTCAGCCGTTTCTGCGCCGTCTCGATCACGCGGGCATCTTCCTGATGATCGCCGCCAGCTATACGCCCTTCACCACGCAGGCCTTAAGCGGGCCGTGGGCCTGGGGCATGACGGCCGGCGTATGGACTCTGGCCGGGCTGGGTATATTGGGCAAGCTGTTCCTGCCCGGCGTGGGTAAGGGCGTGTGGGTGGCGCTTTATCTCATCCTCGGCTGGCTGGTGGTGATTGCGCTCAAGCCGATGATCGCCGATGTGCCGCCGGCCGCCATGATCCTGCTGGCCATCGGCGGGCTGGTCTATAGCGTCGGGGCCATCTTCTACATGATGAAGCGTCTGAAATTCCGCCGCGCCATCTGGCATGGCCATGTGATCACCGGGGCCGTCCTGCACTGGTGCGCGGTGCTGGTCGGTGTGGTGCTGGTCGGGCATTGAGGACGGGTTCGGGGCCTTTACATTTTACCCCCAAAGCCTTATCCGCAGCGCATGTCCAATACCCCCGCCACCGAAGCGCCCCGCCGCCGTACCTTCGCTATTATCTCGCACCCGGACGCCGGTAAGACGACTCTGACCGAGCACCTCCTGCTGGCTGGTGGGTCAATCCGTGCCGCCGGTCAGGTGCGGGCGCGCGGTGAAAACCGCCGCACCCGTTCCGACTGGATGAAGATCGAAAAGGAACGCGGCATTTCGGTCTCGTCCTCGGTGATGACCTTTGAACACGATGGCAAGGTGTTCAACCTGCTCGATACGCCGGGCCACGAGGACTTTTCGGAAGACACCTACCGCACCCTGACCGCCGCCGACGCCGCCATCATGGTGCTCGACGCCGCCAAGGGGATCGAGCCGCAGACGCTCAAGCTGTTTGAGGTGTGCCGCCTGCGCGACATCCCCATCATCACCTTCATCAACAAGATGGACCGTGAGGCCGAGGACTCGCTGGCCCTGCTGGATGAGGTGGCGTCAAAGCTGCAACTCGATCCGTCGCCGCTCTACTGGCCGGCGGGGTCGGGTAACCGCTTCCGCGGTATGCTGGAGCTGAAGACCGGCCTGTTTTACCCCTTCACCCGCCGTGAGTCGGGTTCGGAATACGATCAGGGCCACGAAGACCCGGCCCCGCTGGATCAGGCGGTGGCCAAGGGCTGGCTTGATCAGGCCGAACTCGACGAACTGCGCGATACGGCCGAACTGCTGGAAGGCGGGTTCAAGGCGTTTGAGGTGGAGAGCTTCCTCGAAGGCCACATGACACCGGTCATCTTCGGCTCGGCGCTGCGCCATTACGGCGTCAATCAGTTGCTTCAGGCGATTGGCGATTTCGCTCCGGCCCCCAAGACGGTGGCGGCGTCGAAGGCCGGGACCGACACCGCGGTCGATCCGACGGACAAGGAAGTCACCGGCTTTGTGTTCAAGGTGCAGGCCAATATGGACCCCAACCACCGCGACCGCATCGCCATGCTCAAGCTGACCTCTGGCAAGTTCCAGCGCGGCATGAAGCTCAAGGTGCAGAATACGGGCAAGCAACTGAGCGTCAACGCGCCGATTATGTTCTTTGCCTCGGACCGCGAACTGGCCGAAGACGCCTTTGGCGGCGATGTCATCGGCATTCCCAACCACGGCGTGCTGCGCGTCGGTGACTCCCTGTCGGAAAGCGGCACGGTGCGCTTTCAGGGTCTGCCCAACTTCGCGCCGGAAATCCTCCAGCGCGTGCGCGTCAAGGACCCGCTGAAGGCCAAGCACCTTAAAAAAGCGCTGGAATCTCTGGCCGAAGAGGGGGTGACGCAGTTGTTCCGCCCGTCCATCGGTTCAGACTTTATCGTCGGCGCCGTGGGTCAGCTTCAGTTCGAAGTCATGGCCGACCGTCTGGCCAACGAATACGGGCTGGATGTGATCTTTGAACCCTCGCCCTATGCCGAAGCGCGCTGGCTGGGCGGAGATGCGGCCAAGATCGAGGACTTTGCGGGCAAGCACCGTTCAGCCATGGGCACGGATATTGACGAGTTTCCGGTGTTTCTGGGCAAGTCGGCCTGGGAGATCGGCTATGTCGCCGAACGCTATCCGGACGTGAAGTTCCTGCGCACCAAGGAGCGGGGGTGAACGGTGCAAAAGCGCGACTCGCAGGGGTCAAAATCTGAGTTACGCAAGCAGATGGACAACATGCTCAAAAGCGATTTTGTCCCTCAACTCAGAGAATTAGGCTTCAAGGGCACTTATCCGCATTTCCGTCGGGTGGAATTGGATCGCGGTGACTTTCTTAGCTTTCAGTTCTATAAGTATGGCGGGCGTTTCTGCATCCATATCGGCTATTGGAATAGCCATGAATATGCGCCTTCGCCAGATCGTTCTATCGGCTTAGATAAGTTGACAGCCATCGAGTTACCACACACCAACCGGCTTCGGGTTGTACCCCCATTTTCTATACACTGGTTTGGTTTTAAGTTTTCTGGTGGTCGTGTCGAGCGGTGTTTTCGGCAAGTTGCAAACAGATTGCCAGAGATGAAGAGATGGTGGGCTCGCCGTAGCAATTAAGCCAGCACTACGCTGCCCAGCAGCACCTTGACGCCCTTTTGTTTGATGATGGCGTCGGTGGCCGTCTGAAGCTCGCGCGTCAGATAGTCGAGATCAATCAGCGATGAGGCCGTCAGCCCCATGGCATAGGCTTGCAGGCGGGCCACATAGGCATCGCGCAGGCGCGGAACCGACTTACTAAGGGTTTCGGCCAGCTTCTCATTCTTGTTGGTGTCGAGCCCGACCTCAACCGTCAGCGTGCCGTGCTTGCCGCCGCGCGCCTTGGTAAAGACGGTCAGCAGCGGCATCTGCACAAAGTCGGCTCCGCCGCCCTTTTTCTTGGGCGCGCTGGCCAGGGCGTGTGAAGCCGTGCTGCCCGTCGCCATAAGGGTCAGGCCGGACAATTGCCATCTTAAAAGGTCGCGTCTGTTCATGAGGTTGAGGCTAGCACAACAGGGTTTACAGGCGGTTTCCATTTACGCTTAATTTCGATTAACCATGTATTTTCAAATGGTTAAAGCTGGAATTAAGAATTTGAGGCTAGGGTGCGTCCGCGAAGAATTGCGGTGCCTCTCTGATGTCTGAAACCTCTGCGCTGTTGCGCCATGTCAATCTGCCGGCCACGACGGTCCTGATTGTCGAAGATAATGACGGACTGAGGCGGATGATCGTCGAGGTGCTGCGCGCCTCTGGTTTTCAGCAACTGATTCAGGCCCGTGACGCCGAAGAGGCGATCGAGCTTCTGGGGGCCTATAATCCCGATCTGATGATCCTGGACTGGAACCTGCCGGGTTTGTCGGGCATTGATCTGACGCTGTTGCTGCGGCAGGCGGCGGTGAATGAAGACGCGCGCTTTCCCAATCCGCGTATCCCCGTGCTGATGCTGACCGGGCGTCAGCGCTCGCGCGATGTGACCGAAGCGCGCAATGCCGGGGTCGATGAATTTGTCATCAAGCCGTTTTCGACGCGCAGCCTGATGCGTGGGGTGGCCTCCGCCCTGTGCCGTCAGCGCCCGTTTATCGTCTCGGCGGGCTATGTCGGCCCCTGCCGACGCCGGCGCAAGGATGAGGACTATCGCGGTCTTATGCGCCGCGTCGATGATATTGAGGCCGCCGCCGACCGCCATTCACGCGCCCTGTTCCAGCAGACCCTGTCGGTCGAGCTTGAGGCCCTGCACGCCCTGATGTCGGCGCGCGGCGGGCTGCACAAGGAGACGCTGGATTACCTGATCGAGCGTACCAGCGAGGCCGAGACGCAGGCGGTAAGATATCGCCAGAGGCTGCTGGCCGAAGCTACACGTTCTTTAAAGGAATATGTGTCATATTTCGGGAATGCGGCTGAACCGGATGTGCTGGACGTGCATCTGGATTCCATTCGCCGGCTGAACGCCCTGCGCCATGAGGATACGGCCGAAGCCCAGACCATCCTTCGTCAGCTTGAAGCGCTGGTGAAGAATCGCAAGAGGAAGAGACTGTCGGCATGAGTGCGGTGGCAACCTACCAGCAGACCAAAGGCGCGTTTCAGGCGCGTTCGGACAAGGGTAAGCCCGCCTCACGCGATGTGCGCAATCTGGCCAATCTGGGCGATACGGCCTCGACCAGCCGCGTCCTCAATCTGGCAGCGATTGCGCTTGTCATGTCCGGCGAAAAAGACTATGCCGCCAAGCCCTTCTTCCGCGACCGGCAGCTTAACCGCGCCATACTGATCAAGCACACCCTGCGCGCCAATGAGCGCGACCTGTTCAGCCGCACGCGGCGCACGGCGACCAAGATCGTCATGCCCTTCGACGCCGAGGACCTGCGTCTGGGCGGGCGTTCGGTCATGGTCAATCAGGTGGGCTTCGAAGCCTTTTGCCGCACGCAGTTCGGCATTGGCGATGTCAATTCGCATATGGATGTGCAGGTTCTGCGCCTGCTGGACGACCTGCCGTCGCTTGATCCGTTTCTGGTGCGCGAACACCTGTCGCGCAATGGCTTCAAACCCGGCGCCTGTTATCTCAATATCTCGGCCCATGATATTCAGCGCATGATCGGTTTCGCCAATGCCGAGATCGAGCAACTGGTGCGCACGGCGTTCGGCAATATGATGGTCGGGGGTGCCAGCATAAAGCTGGCCGGCAAGATCCTGTCGAACGAACTGGATCAGGAATTGTCGCCCCTGCGCCAGACCCTGCGCATGTCCGAAGAAGAATTCTCCGAAGGTATCTTCTCGTGGCGCGGCTTCCTCTATTTCAAATGGCGTCACGAAGAACTGCAAAACGAGATGCGCCGCGTCATTCAGGGGCTGGGCTCTTACCAGCCCGTCGGCGCGGTTGACGATCAGGTGCGTGATTATCTGCGTGAGGTGCGTCCGCGGCTGGGCCGACGTATCGCCAAGGCGGTCAATGAGGTGGCGCGCACCCTCAGCATCTATGATCGCGCCTATCACGCGCTGACCCAGGGGCAAAACCCCGGTCCCTTCCGTCAGTTCCTGCTTCAGGGGCCGAAGCTGTTTTTCGAACTGGGCGAAACCATCGGCATATTGGGGCACATCTCGTCCTTCTGGACCTACCGCATGATGTCGAGTTTCGCCGCCCAGCGGCTGACCGCGCTGGAATACGCCGACGTGCTGATGGATTTTGACGACAGTCTGATGATTTTGGGGCCTGACGACGAGGATTAACCGTCTTCGTTCACGCCCTGTTGGAACCTGTCCCATACGGTCCGAAACTGACCTTTTTCCCGTTTCAGTCTGGTTCGTGATGGTTTCAACGGCCCGCCGACATTACAAGATGACCCGCGCGCCGGATCAGCCGAACCGCGTCATCCGCGAATACCGCAATCTGGCCAATCTGGGGCAGACGGCCGCCTCAACGCGGGTCCTCAACCTGTCGCGCGTCTACCGCCTGCACCACAAGGATGAGGACTATGGGGACAATCCCTTCTTTCAGTCCTCGCTGCTCAACCGCTGCATCATCCTCAAACATACCCTGCGCCTGAACGAGCGGCACTTCTATCACGGCACCCGTCGCACCGTGACCAAGATCATCCTGCCCTACGATCATTTCGACCTGCGTCTGGGGGCGTCGAGCATCTTCATCAACCAGATCGGTTTCGAGCAACTGGCGCGGGACTATCTGTCGATCAGCGATTTCGACAAGAACCCGGATATAAAAATTCTGCGCCGACTGGATCAGTTGCCGTCGCTCGACCCGTTTCTGGTGCGTGAAACCCTGGCGCGCCACGGCCATCGCCCGGCGGGCATCTATCTGCGCCTGTCGCCCGCCGACCTGTCGCGCATGATGCAGTTCACCTCCAGCGAGATCGAGCGACTGGTCAATACGGCGCTGGGCGATCACTATGCCGGGGCCTCGATGAAGCTCGGCAACAAGATCCTCTCCGATCAGCTTGACCGCGAACTGTGGCCGCTGAAAGAGACGTTCCGCATGTCCGATTTGGAATTCGCCGAAGGTATCTTCGCCTGGCGCGGCTTCCTCTATTACAAGTGGCGTTACCTTGAGCTTCAGGATCGTCTGCGCGAAGTCCTTGCCGGTATCGGCACCTATCAGCCCTTTGGCGTCAGCGATGACCGCGTAAAGGACTATATCCTCAGCGCCCGCCTGCGTCTGGCGCGCGGCATGGCGCGTGCGCTCAATCAGGCCTACGACGTGCTGAAAATCTATGACACGGCCTATGCCGATCTGGTCAGCCACAACAAGCCGGGGCCGTTCAAACGCTTCCTGCTCAATGGCTCCGGCCTGTTCACCGAACTGGGGGAGATCATCGGCACGCTGGACCACATCGCCGCCTTCTGGAGCTTCCGGATGAACCGCGCCATCCAGTCGGGCAAGCCGATGAAGCCGGTCGAATATGCCGATGTGCTGATGGATTTCGAAAGCGGGCTCAACTACCTGTTCGAGGATCGCCCCAGTTTCAGCGTCACGACCTCTGGCTTTTTGCGCGCCAGTATCCCGGCGGGGTGAACGAGAGTTTTCGACGGTTCACAAAAGGCGAGGGCGAAGGCGAGGGCTTTCGCCTTTTCATCTGCAGATAACATAATCATATAAAGATATGTTTATATCATTATTGACTCTCGCGCCTCGTCCGCCTAAGGTCCGGCTGTCAGCGGTCCGCGCCTTTTAAAAAGCGTGGCTAAGAGGGAAGCCGGTCCAAACCCGGCGCTGCCCCCGCAACTGTAGGCGGTGAGTGTCGATCCGGAAGACCATTGGGGTGTGCCCTGAGAAGGTGGATCGAAACCGTGACCCGCAAGCCAGGAGACCTGCCACTGACCGCATCTGTCATCCCGGGCGGAGGGCCACGGGCATGAGTCCCTTCGCCCTGCGGCCTGACGCGGGATCGCGGACCTGTGCCCAAAGCGCTCCCCCACAGAAACGGGGAATACCGTGTCACACCCTTTGCCTGTCGCGCCGCGTGCAGACTTCGATTTTACCCTGCGGCGCCTTCGCTTCGATGAGCACTACACGCCGTCGCAAACCACGCGCCTGACCACCAATTTCGCCAATCTGGCCAGAGGCGACAACCGCCAGCAAAACCTGCGTAACGCCTTGCGCATGATCGATAATCGTTTCAATGCGCTGGCCCATTGGGACAACCCGAATGCTGACCGTTACGCCGTCGAACTCGACATCATTTCGGTCGAGATCGGCCTTCCGGATCGGGCAAGCGATGACCGTTTCCCGCTGCTCGAAATTCTGAAAACGACCATACTTGACCGTCACACGGAGTCACGCATCGAAGGCATTACCGGCAATAACCTGTCGTCCTTTGTGCGCGATTACGATTTCAGCGTCGTGCTGCCCGCGCACAACCGGGACCGCTCTGACTTCAGCCTGCCGCCCAATTTCGGCGACCTGCACGGTCACCTGTTTCTCAGCTTCGTCCAGTCGCCAACCTACAGGACGCAGTTTCACAAGCCACCCGTCATCTGCCTGAGTGTCGCCAACAGCAAGACCTATCGGCGGACAGACACGCATCACCCGATACTGGGCGTGGAGTATCAGCAAAGCGACGAGTCCCTGACGGATATATATTTCCGGAAAATGGGATTAAAGGTGCGCTTCTTTATGCCGCCGGGCAGCGTCGCCCCGCTGGCCTTCTACGTCTTCGGGGACCTGCTCTGCGACTACACGCCGCTGGAGCTGATCAGCACGATCAGCACCATGGAAAGCTTTCAGAAGATCTACCGCCCGGAAATCTACAACGCCAATTCGGCCGCGGGCGCGGTCTATCAGCCCAGCCTGCAACACCCCGACTATTCGCTGACTCAGGTGGTCTATGACCGCGAAGAACGCAGCCGTCTGGCCGTCGAACAGGGGCGCTTTGCCGAGGCGCACTTCATCAAACCCTATCGCACCCTGCTTGAGCAGTGGTCCGCACATTACGCCTGAGAGGTAATTCTCATGACTTTACTCCTTCCCCCCTCCACCGCCGGCAGCCTGCCGAAACCGTCGTGGCTGGCCCAGCCGGAGACCCTGTGGTCGCCGTGGAAACTGCATGGCGAGGAACTGACTCAGGGCAAGCGCGACGCCCTGCGTCTGGCGCTCGATGATCAGCGTCAGGCCGGTATCGAGATCGTCAGCGACGGCGAACAGACGCGCCAGCACTTCGTCACCACCTTTATCGAACACCTTGATGGCGTCGATTTCGCCCAGCGCGAAACGGTCCGCATCCGCGACCGCTATGAGGCCAGCGTGCCGACGGTGGTGGGACGTGTGTCGCGTCCCCGCTCCGTCTTTGTCGAAGACGCCAAGTTCCTGCGCCAGCAGACGACACAGCCGATCAAGTGGGCGCTGCCGGGGCCGATGACCATGGTCGATACCCTGTTCGATGCCCACTATAAGAGCCGCGAAAAACTGGCCTGGGCCTTCGCCGAGATACTCAATCAGGAGGCCCGAGAGCTGGAGGCTGCCGGCGTCGATATCATCCAGTTCGATGAACCGGCCTTCAACGTCTTCTTCGATGAGGTCAATGACTGGGGTGTGGCGGCGCTCGAAAAGGCCGCCGAGGGCTTACGGTGCGAGACGGCGGTGCACATCTGCTACGGCTACGGCATCAAAGCCAATACCGAGTGGAAAAAGACGCTGGGGTCGCAGTGGCGGCAATACGAAGAGGCCTTCCCCAAACTGCAAACCTCCAGCCTCGATATTATCTCGCTGGAATGTCACAATTCGCGCGTGCCGATGGACCTGATCGAGCTGATCCGCGGCAAGAAGGTGATGGTCGGAGCCATTGACGTGGCCAGCTCTGTTATTGAGACGCCGGAAGAGGTGGCCGAGACGCTGCGCAAAGCCTTGCAATTCGTCGATGCCGACAAGCTCTATCCCTGCACCAATTGCGGCATGGCCCCTCTGTCGCGCGAGGTCGCCACGGGCAAGCTGCGGGCGCTGGGGGCCGGGGCGGCGATCGTGCGCAGGGAGCTTACGGCCTGACTCTACCCGCCAAACAGCGCACTCAGCACAAAGGCGGTGGTGGCCACGACCAGCACCGCCAGCAGCGCGCCCGCCCGTGCGTAGTCGGTGAAGCGATAGCCGCCCGGTGCCATGACCAGCAGATTGTTCTGATGCCCGATGGGCGTCAGGAAGTCCGAGGAGGTGCCGACCAGCACCGCCAGCAGCAGGGCGTCGGGCGACACGTGGAGTATCTGCGCCAGCTGAATAGCCAGCGGCCCCATGATCAGGGCCGTAGCCACATTGTTGAGCAGGATGGTCAGGAACAGGGTGAGGCCGCACACCGCCGCGATGCAGAGGATCAGGGGCGCGCCCTGAAGCCCGCCCGCCAGCGCATCGGCGACCATTTTCGCCGCGCCCGAACTTTCGAAGCTCTGCCCCACCGGGATCATGGCCGCCAGCAGGACGATGACGCTCCAGTCGATCGACTTATAGATTTCCGGGGCAGGGATCAGGCGCAGGGCCGCCATCGCCGCTGCCGCCGCCAGAAAGGTCAGGGCGGGGGAAACGTCGAACAGCACGGTCACCGCGATGGCCAGCACGAAGATGCCGACCGTCTGGATCGCCGCGCGGATATTGACGGGGGCGGTGTCGGCGCGGTCGATTTCCAGCAGGCGTTGCTGCGTGCCAAAGCGCGCAATATCGGCGGCCTGCCCCCGAATAAATAACTGATCGCCGCCTTGCAGGAGGATGCCCCCCAGCGGCTGTTTCAGGCGGGCGGCGCGTGGCCCGCCGGCCGTGACATTCAGCGCGCCGCCGCTGCGGTGGGTGATGGCGTCGTAGCGTTCTCCAATGATGGGGGAGCCGTGCGCCACGACCATATGCGCCGTCACCTCGTGCTCGGCGGGTAGCGGCGCGGCGGTCTTGACCTCCAGACTGTCGGCCACGTCGCCCGGCATATAGCGCGACAGAAGGAGCAGCTTGTCGCCGCGTTTCAGGCGATCCTCTTCCGGCCAGTCGATGATCTTGTCACGGCGGATGAGGCGCAGCAGGCGCGTGCGGCTGGCGTGCAATTGCTTCGATAAGGCGTGGCGGCTGAGTTCGACGGCATGGGTGAGGGTCAGCTCAAACACCTTCCACGGGGCGGCGTGGCCTTCCAT
>NZ_JAIWNX010000122.1 GCF_020217185.1 Asticcacaulis sp. | reverse complement strand
CGTGCCGCGGCGCGGCGGCAGCAGGCGCCAGCCGATGACGGCCAGATAGAGGATGCCGACAACGGCCACGGCGATGCCGACCGGTGCCATGGCAAAGAAGCCGAAGCCCTGCCCCAGCCTCTCTTCGCGCACCGACGACAGGATCATATTGGCCGGGGTGCCGATCAGGGTGATCATGCCGCCCATAATGGTGGCAAAGGCCAGCGGCATCAGGATGGTGCCGACGGCCTTCTTGTTCTGACGCGCGATTTCTGCCCCCAGCGGCATGACGATGACCAGCGCGGCAATATTGTTCATGAAGGCCGACAACAGGGCGCCGACGGCCATCAGCATGGCCATTTGCAGGCTGTAGGTCGCCTTGCCGAACATGATGTAACGCGCCAGCTTGGCCGCCACGCCGCTGAGTTCCAGCGTGCGCCCAACGATCAGCACGGCGGCCACCGCCACCACGGCGGGGTCGCCAAAGCCGCTTAAGGCGTCCTCAGGCTTGACGACGCCGGTGATCAGCCCGGCCAGCAGGGCCAGCACGGCGATCAGGTCGTGGCGCACCCGTTCGGTGACAAACAGCACAAGGGCCCCGGCCAGGATCAGCGCACTGATCAGGGCGGGAGAAACAAAGGGGCTTAAGTCCATTCAGCGGAGGTCCGGTCGAAGGCAGGGTCTCTCTACTGCCCGCAACACCGGTAAAGAGGCGATAGGGAATGTGCTCAGGCGCGGGGCCTAGAGCGATGTGCGGAAAAGTGTGAGCGGTTTTCCGCAAAAACATCGCGACAAAACAAAAATTTAGAGCGAAATGGCGATTCAACCTAAAGTCATTTCGCTCTAAGGGCCGCGACGTCCTGTGGCGTGTTGAGGTTGCGCAAGGTCAGGCCCGTCGGGATCGGAAGTTCGACGCAACCCACCTGCCGCAGCAAGGCGCGCAGGGAGGGAGGGCGCGCGGCGGTGGTCACACACTCATGGGCAGCCGCAAGGACCGCCGGGCTCAGGCGCAGGGCAAAGGGCAGGGGCTGCCCTTCAAAACAGGCACCGATACCCTTGTACGCGGCCAGCCGGCGCAGAGTGTCGGGCGACAGTTCGGGCATATCGACGGGCACGCACAGGACCTGATCCACCTCCGCGCCGACCTGCGTCAGGGCGGCCACCACCCCGCCGGCCGGGCCGCTGTCCACGGCGGGATCAGCCAGCCCACCGGGCAGGTCAGGTCGTCCGCTATAAAGGATGCGGTCTGCCCCCGCCGCCGTCAGGGCGTCGGCGGCGACTTCCAGCCACGTCCGGCCCTCGAACATCAGGCCGGCCTTATCCACGCCCATGCGGCGCGATTTCCCCCCACAAAGCACAATACCGGCAAGGGACATGTGGCCTGATCTCCAAAAGGGCTCCGCGTTACTTTACCTCTTCCCACACCAGCACCGTGCCGTCCTTGCGGTCGGGATCGGCACCGGGCCAGTCGGCGGCGTAGGGCTCACCGGTACGCACGTCAAGGCCCAGATAGCGGTGCGTGCGCAGCGACATCAGCATGAACTGTTTGCGCAGCATGTCCTGCCACTGGAACAGGCTGTCCGGCGTTTCCGTCTTCATCAGGCGCACGTCCGACGACAGGCCCAGCCCGACAACGGTCAGGAAGCCGCTGCCATCCATGGCCTCCAGCGCCACGCGCCCCTGCCCGCGATCGTGGACGCGGAAGCGCGCGCCGGGGCCGGCGGCCGCCTTTGAGCCATTGGCGGCGAAGTGCAACATGCCGTGCGGATTGGCCCACATCGGCTGATCATTGGCGAAGTTGCGGATGGTCACGACCTTGCCCGCCGGAATGTTGTGTGAGCGGTCGGCCAGAGGCTCATCGACGCGGAAATCGTCGAAATCCGCCTGCCCGCCGGTCGTGCCCTTTTCGTTGAAGGCAAACAGGGCGAAGCGCACGCCCTGAAAGGTGCGCAACTGATAGGCGGTGCGCACGTCGCCACCCATCGGGGTGAAGGTCCTGCCGTCGGTGGAGTAGCTGAACTGCGACAGCTCGGTGTCGTAATTGCCGCTGACGCGCAACTGCACGCGCGGTCCCGGCAGGGCGGCCTCGATGGTTGTGTTGGTCAACTGATCGTAGAAGCGCAGGCGATAGGCCTGACCGTCACGCACCACACCCAGCCAGTAGTAGGGGATGTTGAGCAGGCCCAGACCGGCCACATCGCCGTCTTTCAGCCCTTTGGCATCCAGCGTCGTCGTCGCCGTCGATTCCGGCCCGATGACGCGCTGGGTCAGGCTGTTGCGCGCCAGCAGAAAATGCGGGGCGGGCAGGCTGTGCAGACGCAGATAGCCGCGCCGCTCAGACAGAGACCATTTCGTGTCGTCCGGCACGTGGTTCCATTGCCAGACCGCTTGGGGCTTCGGGCCGGAAAAGTCGTCATTGCGCTGATAGGTCGGGGTCGGGGCGACGGTGGCCCCCGTAGCGGGTTTCAGCCAGGTGCGCGGGCTGCGCCCCAGATTGCCGGGCAGGCCGAAATAGGGCCAGCCATCGTGCCAGGTGACGGGCGACAGGAAGGTGGTGCGCCCCATCGACTTCACATCCATCATCGAAAAGCCCCACCAGTCGCCATTGGGCAGTTCGACCAGCCCGCCCTGATGCAAGGGGTCGGCCCCGAAGGCATTGCCGCCCGGCGGTGGCGGCGAAACGCTGATTGTGTCGCCAGGGGCCGGCAGGCTGCGCCCAATACCCTGGGTGCGCCAGCCGAACTGTGTGCCCATGGTCTCTCGCGCGCTGATCGTCACCGTCTCATAGGGGCCGAACGGACTGTCTGAGCGTGCCGCCTGCATCCGCCCGACCGGGGCGTAGTTGGCGCTTATGATGTAGTATTTGCCCTTGATCTTGTAGAAGTGGTGGCCTTCGCCCATGGCGTTGCCCGCCGGGATAATCACCCGTTCGCTGCCTTCGACCACGCCGCTGAGGTCGGGTTTCAGTTCGACCAGCCGCACCTCATCATAGCTATAGACGGCGTAGATCTTGCCATCGTCGTCGAACAGCACCGACAGGTCGTGAATCTTGCTGTCCAGCGACTTGTGCGTCCACGGCCCGGCGGGGTTGGTCGCCGTGAACACCTGTATCCCGTAACCGTTGATATTGGAGAAGATGTAGAAGGTGCCGTTGTGATAACGCAGCGCCGGGGCCCAGATGCCCGCCCCATAGGCATCCTTGCCGCCTTCGAGGCGGTATTCCGGCCCCATCTCCAGACGGTCCAGCGCGTAGCCCAGCAACCGCCAGTTCACCAGATCCTTCGAATGCAGCACTGGCAGGGCGGGCATGGTGTGCATGGTGGTGCCGGTCATATAGTAGTCGTCGCCGACGCGGATAATATCAGGATCGGAAAATTCGTCGTTAAACAACGGGTTGGTGAAGGTGCCATTGCCATTGTCCGGCGTCCAGGTCGTCGCCGCCGTGGTTTTGGGCAGAGCCTGAGCGGGCGGGGTCTGCGCCGCGGCAGACAGGCTGAAAAGAGCAAACAGCGCCGTCAGCGCAAGGCCGGGCAGGGGGCGGGCGGGCATGAGCGTTTCCTGTTATCGGTGTTTGGGCGCACTATAATAGTCTGAGTTATCCGGTCAATCGCGCTTCGCCGCTTGCTTGCTCAGGCTTTTTGAGGGGGGATAGCAAAAACCCGGACATGACCTGATCGCCGATTGACAGAGGCGACGAAACCGTGATTTGTTAGCGTTAACATAAAAAACAAGCTTCGTGCAGGGATACCCATGCCTGATCTTCTTCCGACACGCCGCCACGTGCTGGCGGGCCTGAGCGCTGCCGCCCTTCCGGTGATGGCGTCCACCCCTGTTCTTGCCGCCAGCGGGCCTTCGCTGCGGGCACTGGCCGCCGAAAAGGGCATCCTGTTCGGTTCGGCGCTGAGCGCGGGCACCATGGAACCGGCCTATCTGGACATAGTGAAGGCCGAATGCGGTGTGATCGTGCCGGAGAACGAATTCAAGGTCTATGTCATCGCCACCCAGCCGGACCGCTATAACTTCGCGCCCGGCGATACGATTGCGGGCTTTGCGCGCGATAACGGCATGAAACTGCGCGGGCACACCCTGTTGTGGAACAAGGCCGAGTTCATGCCGAAGTGGCTGCTGAATATCGACTTTGGCGCAAACCCGGCGCGCGAGGCCGAACGCTATCTGCGCGACTACATCAAACGCGTCTGCACCCATTACGGCGATCAGGTGTTTTCGTGGGATGTGGTCAACGAAACCATCGACCCCCAGACCGGCGACATCCGCGACACGCCGTTTACCAGGGCGCTCGGTTTCGACTGTATCCGCATCGCCTTTGAGGCGGCGCGTGAATACGCCCCGAAGGCGCAACTGGTCTATAACGACTATATGTCGTGGGAGCGTGGCAACGAGACCCACCGCAAGGGCGTGCTCAAACTGCTGGAAACCCTGCGGGCGAAAAACGTCCCGATAGATGGCTTCGGCATCCAGAGCCATATCGGCAATGACGGCCACATCAAGGAGGCGCAGAACGATCAGTGGCGCGCCTTTATCGACGCGGCTGTGGGCATGGATTACAAGCTGCTGATCACCGAATTCGACGTCAATGACAAGGACCTGCCGACCGACACCGCCGTGCGCGACGCCGGGGTGGCCGCAGCGGCGAAGGACTATCTCGACCTGATGTTCTCTTACAAGCAACTGGATCAGTTCCTGTGCTGGGGCATGAGCGATAACCATAGCTGGCTTCAGGGCTGGACGCCGCGCGCCGACAAGACGCCGCAACGCCCGACCCCCTATGACGCCCAGTACCGCCCCAAGCCCCTGCGTGAGGCCATTGCCGCCGCGCTGAAGGCCGCCCCGAAACGATAGGAGACAGACGATGCGATATCAGGCGATGCGGTATCTGGCTGCCCTCTCCGCCGCCCTGTCTGCGGGCCTGTTCTTACCGGCTGTGGCCGAGCCGGCGCGCTTTGAGCGCTTCACCTATGAGGGCCGCTCTCAGGAGCAGGCGAAGGCGGGACCGGGGGAATATCTCAACCCCATCCTGTCGGGCTATTATCCTGACCCATCGGTGACGCGCGTCGGCGACGACTATTACCTCGTCAATTCGTCCTTTACGCACTTTCCAGGTCTGCCCATCTTTCATTCAAAGGATCTGGTGAACTGGACGCAGATCGCCAATGCGATCAGCCGCCCGGAACAGCTCAATTTCGATGGGCTGAAGGTGTCGCGCGGGGTCTTCGCGCCGGATATCTCCTATCACGACGGCCTGTTCTACATCGTCAACACCTGCGTCGATTGCAAAGGCAATTTCGTCATCACGGCCAAGGACCCGAAGGGGCCGTGGTCTGATCCGGTGTGGTTCGATTTCGAAGGCATCGACCCCTCGATCTTCTGGGACACGGACGGCAAGGCCTATATCGTCAACAATGGCGCGCCGAACGAGACGCCGCGCTATGACGGCCACCGCGCCATCTGGGTGCAGGAATTCGACTACAAGGCGCTGAAACTGGTCGGTGAGCGCACGCAGATCGTCAATGGCGGCGTCGATATTTCCAAAAAGCCCATCTGGATCGAAGGGCCGCACATCCTGCGCAAGGACGGTTTCTACTACCTGACGGCGGCCGAAGGCGGCACGGGTGATCAGCATTCGCAGGTGGTGCTGCGCTCGAAAAGCGTGCGCGGACCGTTTGTCCCTTATGACAAAAACCCGATCCTCAGCCAGCGCACGCTGGACCCGGCGCGCCAGAACCCCGTGACCTCCGCCGGACATGCCAAGCTGGTCCAGACCCAGACGGGCGAATGGTGGGCGACCTTCCTCGCCACGCGGCCCTATGGCCCGGACCTGTACAATATCGGACGCGAAACCTTCCTCTTGCCCGTGACGTGGAAGGACGGCTGGCCGGTCATTCTGGAAGACGGCAAGGCCATTCCCTTCACGGGAAAAAAGCCCAACCTGCCGGCGCAGGCCGCCCCAGCTCAGCCGGTCAATGGCGATTTCGGCTTTAGCGAAGCGTTTGACGGCAAGAGCCTGCCCCTGTCGTGGATCGGGGTGCGCACGCCGCACACACCCGTCTATCGACTGGACAAGGGGGCATTGGTGCTCAATTCTGGGGCGGCGCTCGGCGACCTGAAAGGGACGCCGGCCTTCATCGCCCACCGTCAGCAGCACCACATAGCCACTGTGTCCACGACCCTCACCTACAGCCCGGAAAAAGACGGTGACCGGGCCGGACTGGCGGCCATGCAAAACGATGACGCCTGGCTGTTCTTCGGCCTGACGCGCATAGACGGCAAGCCGCAGATCGCCCTTTATGCCCGTGAAAACACAGCGGCCGACAAGCTGATCGCCGCGGCCCCCCTGATGGCGCGCGAAGTCACCCTGACCCTGCGCTTTGACGGTGGACGCCTGACGGCCGACTATACGGCGGATGGTCAGACGCGCACCCTGAGCCGCGATGTCGATATCACCTTCCTGTCGACGCGCAAGGCGGGTGGCTTTGTCGGCACCCTGATCGGGCCCTATGCCTATGAGGCGAAATGATGCTGAAACGGATCGGGCATCTGCGCTGGTGGATCATCGCTCTGGTGATGCTGGGCACCATCATCAACTACCTGACGCGCAGCACGCTGAGCGTCGCCGCCCCCACCCTGACGCAGGAACTGAGCCTGACGCCGCAGCAATACAGCTACATCACCAGTGCCTTTCAACTGGGCATCATGATGCAGCCGATCGCGGGCTACATACTCGACCTGATCCGTCTGCGTATCGGCTTTGCCCTGTTTGCCACGGCGTGGGGGATTATCACCATTGCCCACAGCCTTGCCGGCAACTGGCAGGGGCTGGCCATGCTGCGCGGGCTTCTGGGCTTTGCCGAAGGGGTGGCGCATCCGGGCGGCCTGAAGGTCGTTGCCGAATGGTTCCCGGCGAAGGAGCGCGGGCTGGCGGGCGGCATCTACAATATCGGCGCGTCTCTGGGCTCGATGCTGGCCCCGCCGCTGGTGGTGTGGGCCATCCTCTATTACGACTGGCGCGCCGCCTTTGTGATTACCGGCATTATCGCGCTGGTCTGGGTCGTCCTGTGGCTCCTCTTCTATCAGTCGCCGGACAAGCATAAGGCCATTTCGGACGGTGAGCGCAGCTATATCCGCGACGGTCAGGAGCGCCATCTGGAGGCCACGGCGGCCCGCCCGTCGCCGCTGAAAATTCTGGGGCAGCGCAACTTTTGGGGCATTGCCCTGCCGCGTTTTCTGGCTGACCCGACCTGGGGGACGCTGACCTTCTGGATGCCGCTCTATCTGGCCACCGCGCGCGGCTTTGACCTGAAAGAGATTGCCCTGTTTGCGTGGCTGCCGTTTGTCTTTGCCGATATCGGCTGCCTGTTCGGTCCGGCGGTGGTGCTGTGGCTGCAAAAGCGCGGCATCGGCCTGATCGACGCGCGCCGCTGGGTGTTCACGCTGGGCGCGGTGCTGATGACCGGCATCATGTTTGTCGGCTGGGTCAAAAGTCCCTTCGTGGCCATCGGCCTGCTGTGTCTGGGGGCTTTTGCGCACCAGACCCTGTCGGTGACGGTGATCACCCTGTCGTCGGACCTGTTCCGCAAGAACGAGGTGGGGACGGTGACCGGCATGGCCGGGACCTTCGCCAATCTGGGGGTGTTGCTGTTCTCGCTGGCCATCGGTGCGCTGGTCAGCACCATCGGCTATGAGCCCTTCTTTGTGATACTGGGTCTGCTCGACCTGATCGCCGCCGTGGTGCTGTGGACGCTGGTCCGCGCGCCAAAGGCTGAACCGGAGCCTGTGACGTGATCCGTAATCCTATTCTGCCGGGCTTCAATCCCGACCCCTCCATCGTGCGCGTGGGCGACGACTACTACATCGCCACCTCGACCTTTGAGTGGTATCCGGGCGTGCAGATCCACCATTCGCGCGACCTGATCCACTGGCGGCTGATTACGCGGCCTTTGCGCCGTCCGGCGCAACTCGACATGCGCGGCGCCCCCGATAGCTGCGGTATCTGGGCCCCGTGCCTGACCTATGATAACGGCCTGTTCTATCTCATCTATACCGATGTGAAACGCTATGGCCGCACCACGGTTGGCGGGGCCAGCGGGGCGTCCCTGCGCGACTTCCACAACTATCTGGTCACCTGCCCCACCATCGACGGCGAATGGTCCGACCCCATCTATCTCAACAGCAGCGGCTTTGATCCGTCGCTGTTCCACGACGATGACGGGCGCAAATATCTGGTCAACATGCTGTGGGATCACCGGCCGGGCCGCGTGCGGTTTGCCGGTATCGTGCTGCAAGAGTATGACCCGGTAGCGCAAGGTCTGACCGGCGAACGCGAGGTCATATTCGAGAGTACGTCGCTCGGTATGGCCGAAGGGCCGCATCTCTATAAGCGCGACGGCTGGTACTACCTGATCACGGCGGAGGGGGGCACGGGCTGGAACCACGCGGTGACTATGGCGCGGTCGCGGACCCTCACCGGGCCGTATGAGTTGCACCCCGAAACGCACATTCTCTCCAGCCGCCTGCGCCCGGACAGCCCGCTTCAACGCGCCGGTCATGGCGATCTGGTCGAAGCGCGCGACGGCACGCCGCTGCTGGTCTATCTGTGCGGGCGGCCCCTGCCCAATCGCGGGCGTTGCGTGTTGGGGCGCGAGACGGCCATCCAGCCGATGCGCTGGGACGAAGACGGCTGGCTGCGCACGCTGGACGGGCAGGGGCTGCCCCTGCTGATCGCCGAAAGCCCGGAGCCGGCCGGTGAGGCCTTTGAGGCACCTTCCGTCGATTTTAACGGCCCGGACCTGCCCATAGACTTCCAGTGGCTGCGCTCACCCTATCCCGAAAAGCTGTTCAGCCTCAGTGACCGGCCCGGACATCTGCGGCTCTATGGGCGCGAAACCCTGGGCAGCCTGTTTGAACAGGCGCTGGTGGCGCGCCGTCAGCAGGCCTTCTGCTATTCGGTGGAAACCGTGGTCGACTATCAGCCGCGCCATTATCAGCAGGCGGCGGGGCTGGTCTGCTACTATAATGGCAGCAAATACCACTATCTGCACGTCACCCACGACGAACAGGCGGGGCGGCACGTGCGGGTGATGTCGGCCCTGCCGGACTCCACCACCAGTGACGCTTTCAGCGCCCTCTATCCCGTCGCCGATGGTCCGATCCATCTGCGCGCCGAGGTCGATTATGAGCGACTGCGCTTTGCCTTCCGGCTGGCGGCGGACGCCGACTGGACGTGGATCGACGGGCATTTCGACGCCAGTGTCCTGTCGGACGAGGCCACGGTGCCGGGGGCGCCTAACTTTACCGGCGCCTTTGTCGGCATGGCCTGTCAGGACACCTCGGGCGAAGGCTTGCCCGCCGATTTCGCGACGTTTGATTATCGCGAGCGCGACTTTATCGCAGAGATTGGCTGAAGAAGCGCACCACCTCGGCATTAAAGGCGTCGTGGAAGGCCGCGCGATCAAAGCCCGCCCGGCTTTTGCAAATGTGCGGGGCCAGATTGACGTCCACGCACGGGGAGAGGAAATCGAAGTGCCCGGCATTGGGGACCGCGTGAAACTCAGGCGGTTGCGGCAGGGCCTGACGCACGGCGTCGGCATAGTCGGGCGCGGGCAGAATCTCATCGGCATCGGCGCGCCACAATTGCACGGGAAGGCGCAGGTCTTTCAGGCCTTCGGCAAAGGTGAAACCGAGCGCCGGAGCCGCCACGACCAGCGCCTTGATGCGCGTATCGGCAGGCATCGCAGGCGCGGGAACGGCGGTGGTCGGGCGCGGATGGCTGGCGATCATCTGGCAATCGAAATAGGCTGGATGCGCCTGACAATGCGGGATCAGGCGCGCGAAGTCCGGACGCCCGCCGGCAGCCGCCAGAACCGTGAACCCGCCCGCTGAGAAGCCGAAGGCCCCGATGCGCTGCGGGTCGATGACGCCACGCTCTGGTGCCTCGTTCAGCATGTAGGTGATGAGCTGGCTGAGCGCCTTCGGGCGGTCCTCGATCCGGGTGGCGCGGCTATTG
>NZ_JAIWNX010000121.1 GCF_020217185.1 Asticcacaulis sp. | reverse complement strand
TCCTGCCAGTTGTCGCCCGGATGGGTGAGGGCCGCTACGACGAAGCCCGCTTTCGCCAGGGCCACCGCCGTATCGACATGGCCGGAAAAGCTGCCGCCTGTGCCGTGCGACATGACGATCAGCGGATGCGCGCCGGGCAGGGGCGCGGCATTGGCCACGACCGCGTGGCTGTAAAGCCCCAGCCTTTGGCGGGCCGGTGTGCCTGCGGCGGGAAACCATATGCCGACCTCGACGCCCTCAGCCGTGACGGCGTGGCGGAACCCGACCTGTGGGGTGTCCGCATGGGCGACCATGCCAAGGGCGGCGAACGAAATAAAGAGAGCGAATAACAGGCGACAGCGCATGAGAAATCTCCGTTTGACCCGCCCGCTCTAACCGTCTGACACAGCGCGTAAAGGCGTCATTCGCCAATGGGCAAACGGGTACGTGGTCCGGCAATTGGGCGCTCTGGCGGTACGTAGCGCAGGCGGCTATAGTGCGCCAAACCGCCTTGATCTGAGCCTCTATGCCGACTTCGCTTTCCAACCGTCTGACACAACTGAGCCGTAACCCCGTCGCGCAATGGGCCGCCGTGGCCACGGTCGCCGGGCTGATACTGGGGGTGCTGGGGCCGTTCGGCAGCTATCTGAATACGGGGCTGGAAAAGCGCATCGCCTATTGGGTGGTGTCGATGCTGGTGGGGGCGGCGTTGTTCGGGGGCACCCTGCGGGCGGTCAGGCGCCTCGCCCCCGGCGGCGGGATGAAAAGCCTCAGTCTGCTGGCTGTCGCCCTTGGGCTCGTCAGTCTGTTGCAGGCCTTTCTGACGCGCACAGCGGCCTTCTGGCTGTGGCCGGAACTGCACCGCTTCGACCTGTCGCCGGTCCTGTGGTACGGTCAGACCCTGCTGATCGCCGGGTTGATGGTTGCCGTGGTGTGGGCGCTTCAGCGTCGGGCGGCCGCGCGCCACGTTCTCTCAGAAAAGGAGCCGCCCGCCGCCCTGCCGAGGGACGTGCTGGCCCTTCAGATGGAAGACCATTATGTGCGCGTCCATACGCCCACGGGCGCGCAACTGATGCTGATGCCCCTGCATCAGGCGATCGCCCAGCTTGAGACCGAAGGGCTGCGGACGCATCGCTCGTGGTGGGTGGCGCGTCACGCGGTCAGGGCTATTGAGGGCACCCCGCGCGCCATGCGCCTGCACCTGACCAACGGCCTCACCGCCCCGGTCGCCCGCTCGGCGGTGGTGCACCTGCGTCAGGCCGGCTGGCTTGAACATGTTGGTGGGTGAGAAAGGGCCTATCACTGATAAGCCCTTTTTGCCCGACACAGCCTAGTGTCCTGTTGAATCTGAAATTCGCCAGAAGGCGATATCAAGCGCATGCGAATTTCAGATTCAGGACACTAGGGATTCACAAACTCGCCCGTCTTGCCGCTTTTGGCGGCGTCTTCGGCCAGAACCACATCCTTGTGATCCACCGCCCCGTCCTTATTGCGGTCGTGCAGGTCGAACATGCGCAGACCCGAAGCGAGGTGTTCCGCCTGACTGATGGCGCCGTTCTTGTCGGTGTCGAGGACGCCGAAACGCACCTTAGCCTGACGCATCTGGCGTTGCTGTTCCTCCAGACGCTTTTCCGGGTCGCCGATGCGGCTGAGTCTGGCCATCAGGCGGCCTTCGTATTCGCCGATATATTCGGCCTCGCTCAAGCTGCCGTCTTCATTGAAGTCGGCCTTGCGAAATTCGATGGCGCGACCAGCCTTGAATTCCTCAAGCGACACCTTGCCGTCGCCATTGAGGTCCTGTTCCTCGATAAAGGTCGAGGTGGAGTGTGAGGCGGCCAGCGCCGGGGCCGAGACCGCGATGAGGGCGGTTATGAGAAGAGACGTTTTCATCCGGGTATCCTTATAGAACGAGTTATTGGGGCAGGACTTCAAGGGTGAGGGTGGCGGTGTGGCTGAGCCACAGGTTCGCCTGACCTTCAGCGGGGCGGCGCACGCGCACCTGAAGGAGGTAGAGGCCGGCGGTCTTCGGCGTGAAGGTGACCTCGCCTGAGTCGTTGGTGCGCAGCGTCTGTTCGCCGACCTTGGGCGTGGCATAGGTCTGGCCGTCGGTGATGACGGTCACGTTTTGACCCGACAGACCCTGGCCATTTTCACGCACGCGCACGGTGAAGGGTTCACCCGCATAGGCGTCATAGGGCGCGGTGACGGGGAAGAGTTCGACGCCGTTGCTGCGGAAATCGGGACGGCTGGGGCGGCCATGCGTCACATAGACATCGGCGCGCGTCAGGCTTTGCACGTCGATCACGGTTTCGCCGGATCGGGCAGCATTGGGGCCTTCGAGAAAGTGCACCTCACCGTCGCGGAGGACGCCCCTGGCCACGCGGCCCTTACGCACGCCGGAAGAGATCAGATAAGTGCCTTCGGCCTTTAGAGGCGCTTCGAGAAATACCGCGTCCTTCAGCGTCGCCGCCGGGGGCAGGGGCGTGTCGGTCCCGTCCGGTGCGATGATGTGGAAGGCGTCCGACTTCATGGCCACGTCAGGACGCAGATCGCCATCCGAGAAGGCCGCTTCGATCGTTACGTGGTCGCGCGGTGCCGGGACCGTAAAGGCCGCGGGCTTGAGATAGGGCGAATGCGCCACGGCGGGCGCGGTCAATAAACCAAAGAAAAGCAACGGGGTAATGCCGATAAAGCGATAGGCGGTCATGTCGTGTGATCCCTGAAAGAGCCCTGTGGCCCGAAAGACATGAATCCAATAATGAGAATCATTATTATTTGCAAGTGGCTTGACGTCGCATCGCCTCAGGGTGTAGTCGGCGAGTCAATGAGAATTATTCGCAACTATGGGCGTGGGGCCTATGGCGAATCTCAGCCGATTTTTTTTCTGAAAGGAAGTATGGGGATGTCACTCAAATCATACCGTCTGCCGGCCGTCAGTGCTCTGGCGCTCAACGCCCTGATCCTGTCTGCCGCGCCGGTTCTGGCGCAGGAAGCGGACAAGACGGCCGACGCCACCACCCAGTTGTCGCTGGGGCGCATCGTCGTCTCGGCGGGCAAGGAAAAGGTCGCCACCGATACGCCGCAGTCGGTGACGGTGCTCGATCAGGAGGACCTCGAAAACGCGCAGGCCGGTACGGTGGGCGAACTGCTGGAAGGCGTGGCCGGGGTCGATGCGGCCGGGGGCGTCTCATCTCTGGGGCAGGGGCTGAACATCCGCGGCATGGGCACCGCCCTGTCGGAATCGGACAGCCGGGTGGTCTTCACGGTCGATGGCGTCACCAAGTTCTTTGAGGGCTATCGCATGGGCAGCCTGTTCACCGATACCGAGCTTTACAAGCGCGTTGAGGTGCTGCGCGGGCCGTCCTCTTCGACCGTCTATGGCTCCGGCGCGCTGGCCGGGACGGTCAACTTCACCACCAAGGACGCTTCGGACTTCCTGAGGGGCGATGATCGCTTCGCGGTGCGTCTGAAAGGCGGCTACGACAGCAACAGCGAGGGCACGCTGCTGTCGGCGACTCTGGCGGCCAAGCCGGTGCCAAACCTCGATGTGCTGCTGGTCGCCAACAAGCGCGACTTCGGCAACTACACCGATGGCAATGGCAAGATCGTCAACCCGTCGCAGGCGGCGGGCGAGTCGGTGCTGCTCAAGAGCCGCTACTATATCGGCGGCGACCGCAAACACAGCGTCTGGGCCTCGGCGCAGAAATGGAGCGACGATTCCTGGCAGATCTACGATCAGCAGGCGGCCTTTACGACCAGTCAGGTGCGCCGCAAGACCGACGACACCAACTACGTGATCGGTTACGACAACGCCTTTGAAGGTAATGACTGGCTGGACCTCAAGGCGCAGATCGCCTTCGACGAATCGAAGACCGATCAGCGCGACAACCAGTTTTCACCCAGCGCGCTCGGCTATACCTCGCAGTACAGCTACAAGACCGTGCAGGCGAAGGTGGAGAACGTCTCGACCTTCACCACCGGTCCCGTCGAGCACTTTCTGACCGTCGGTGTGCAGACCTATCATCAGGAGCGCCGCAACCCGCGTTACAGCGCGACGGGCAGCCTGACCAATGGCGCGACCACCCACCCCGAAGGCGATATGAACCGCGTCAGCCTGTATGTGCAGGATGAAATCCTGATCGGGGACAAGCTGACCCTTATTCCGGGTATCCGCTACGATAAGTCGAAGCTGAAACCTGGGGCGGGCACCTATGTGGTGGGCACGACCGGCGTGCCTTCCTCCGTCGAACTGGACGCCACCTCGCCCAAGCTGGCGGTGCTCTATGCGCTGACGGAGCAGGTCAAACTGTTCGGCTCGCTGTCGCATACCGAGCGCCTGCCCGTACTGGATGAGATCTATACGCGCGGTGCGGCCCAGACCATCAGCCTCAATCTCAAGCCGGAAGAGTCGGAAAACCGCGAGGTGGGCGCCAGCTATTCGAAGCGCGGTCTGTTCAGCAAGGGCGATGGGCTGAACCTCAAGCTGACCGTGTTCCAGAACGACATCAAAAACCTGGTCACGCGCACCTCGACCACGGCTTCCGCCTACACCAATGTCGGCGAAGCGCGCTATGAAGGGGCCGAACTGGAGGCCGAATACGCCTCACACCGTATTTTCGGGCGCGTGGCATGGTCCACGGTCAATGGCTATAACAAGGTGACGAATATCGCGTTTAACACCATCCCGGCGGAGCAACTGAACCTGACGGCGGGCTGGGTGTTTCCTGAAAAGGGGGTAACGCTCGGCTGGAAGGGCGATATCGCCGACAAACAGTATAGCTACAACGCTACCACCGGCGTCGTTTCGGCCACCAGCAAGTCCTATACGGTGCATAACCTGTTTGCCACCTATCGCCCGCTGTCCGGCCCGCTGGCCGGGATCGAGGCGCGCCTGAACTGGGACAATATCTTCGACACCTATTATCAGCCGCACCTCAGCTATCTGCCAGCCGCGGGTCAGACGGTCCGCCTGAGCCTCGCCAAAACGTTCTGAAACCAGCGGTGACGAGCAAGGGTCAAAAAAGCCTGGCTGTCGGGGCCTCCGTTCTGGTGAACGGGGGCTTCCTGCTGGCCGTGGCGGGGCTGGCGCCTCAGCCAACGCCCCCGCCGGTGGAGGTGCCCGTGTTTGAGGTGGCAATGGAGATGCGCCCGGCCGTGGCGAAGACGGCCCCGTCAGCGGCAGAGGCTCAGACACCCCCCTCTGCGGCTATCAAACCCTCTGTACAGCCTATCCAGACAGCGGGTTCGACGCCGCAGCCGTTGTCTTCGTCGGCACCCGTGGCCGCCATGCCCTCAGCGCAAGCGGCCCCGGCCTTCGCTCGGACCGAGCCCGCCGCGGTCCCTCCGTCGGCGGGTGCGCCTGCGTCTGCGGCCTCTACCTTCCCACCCGCCGCAGCCGGTGCGCCGCGCCAGAGCGCGTTACAAGGCCCGCCCCCAGCGGCCTATGCCGCCCGTTTGCGCCACCATATCGAACAGTTCAAACTCTATCCGCCGCAGGCCAAACGCCGTCGCATCGAAGGCGAGGTCCTCCTCAGCTTTCAGATGGATCGCCAGGGCCGCGTCCTGACGTCGCGGATCGAGCGCGGATCGGGCTCAGCCGACATTGACCGCGCCGCGCTGGCCATGCTGAGCGACGCCCAGCCCCTGCCACGCCCCCCGGATTCCGTGGCGGGTGAGGTTCTGTCCCTGACCTTCGCCACGCGTTTCAGCCTTACGGACTGACAAAATGTCTGGGGCGAAAGAACGTCACGAGGACGCCGAATACCCCGGTCGCGGCGTTGACTCCGCTAAAGGCGCAGGCGACAGACGCTCGATCATGGCCTCTATGCGCAGCGGGCGCGAGAAGAGGTAGCCCTGCATGGCGTGTACGCCTGCGGCCTTGAGGTGCTGATGCTGGGTCGCGGTTTCGACCCCTTCGGCCACCACCTGCATCCCGAAGGCGCGGCCAATACCGGACACGGCCTGAATGATGGCCAGCGCCTCCAGCGCCTTGCGCGCTTCGCCGTCCAGTCCGCGCACAAATTCCTGATCAATCTTGATCTTGTCGAAGGGGTGGCGGTGCAGGGCGGTCAGCGACGAATAGCCAACGCCGAAGTCGTCGAGCGCCAGGCGGAAGCCGTGCGCGCGTAAGCGCTCAAACAGCCTGTTCATACGCTCCGGATCACCGAGGATGGCCGTTTCGGTCACCTCGATCACAAAGCGCGACGGGTGCAGTCCGGCCTCACGCACCGACGCCAGCAGATCGGCCTCAAACTCCGGCTGATCAAGCTCGACCGGCGACACATTGATGGCCAGCGGCAGGTCACCCAGCCGTCTGGCGTCGGCGAAGACGATCTCACGCACGCGCTTGCCGATCCCAATAATGCGCCCGCTGCGCTCAGCCAGCGGCACGAACAGGGCCGGGGTGACGGGGTTGGGGTCTTCGGCGGGCCAGCGGACCAGACATTCGGCGGAGATAATGGTTTCGCCTAGGCGGTCATAGATCGGCTGATAGACGACATCGAGCCGCCCATGCGCCAGAACGGCATCCAGACGCCGCAGCAGGGTCGCGTCCTCATCATTGAAGGTGGGCGCAGCGACCGGCACGGGCGAAGGCAGGCGCTGCGCCATTTCGGCCAGCGTAGCCGCCAGCGCGTCGGTCAGCGCTTCGCCATCCCCCAATCGCAGATCGGGCGGCGTCTGTCGCGCCAGTGCCTCGATACTGCCGGCCAGATCGGCCAGCCGCCGCGCCCCCAGATTGAGGCTCATCGAGCGCAGGGCGTGGGCGGCGGACGACACCTGATGGGCGTCTTCGTCTTTCAGGGCGGCCACCAGCGTTTTCAGGGTGACCGGCGCGTGGGAACGGTAAAGTTCGACCACGCGATCGCGGAAGGGGGCGGCCTCTTTCAGCAAAGCCGTAAAGCCGGGGCCCAGCCACTCACCCGCCGCCAGCGGGGTGGGATCGGGCACCGGCATTTCCGCCGCCAGCCCTTCGACGGTCACCGCCAGATGCGGCAGGAAGCGGTTCAGCACCTCGCCGAGCGCGGCCAGCGTGAAAGGCTTGTGCAGCACGGCGTCCATACCGGCGGCCCGCCATTCCTCGGCGGCCTTACCCACCACGTGCGCTGTCAGGGCGACGATGGGCAGGTGCGCCTCGCCTTCGTTCGCCCGCCAGCGCCGCGTGGCCTCAAAGCCGTCCATGTGCGGCATGGAGCCGTCCATCAGCACCAGATCAAACGCCTGCGTCTCCATCTGCCTCAGGGCCTCGGCCCCGTTGGCAGCGGTGACGCAGGAAATGCCAAAGCGGCTGAGCGATTCACGCGCCACCTCCAGATTGACCTCGGCATCGTCGGCGACCAGCACGCGGGCGGCAGGGTAGTTGACGCCAACGGTTGCAGGCGTGTCTGACGCGTCCACGTGCAGGGGGGCGCCTGCGGCAAAGGCGGTGATCAGGCGGTCAAGGTCGCTGTGGCTCAAGGGCAGGCCAAGCACCGCCGCGCAGCGTCCGTCTTCGCGCCACAGCTCGGCCTCTGCGTCGCGGATATCGGCCAGCAGGACCAGCGGCGCGGCTTCGGCGGCAAGAGACTCGCGGTGGTCTGCATCGGCCAGAATAAGGTGGGGGGCTTCGGTGCCGAGGGTGAACCCGGCCGCTTCCAGTCGGGCTTTCAGCGCGTGGGCCAGAGCCGGGGCCGCGACCGCCAGATGCAGTCGGGCGGGGGCCGTAAGACGCGGCGGGGCGGCGGTCGGGGCGTCCGCCTGACGCGGCAGCCGCACATGAAACGACGTCCCCTTGCCCTGTTCGCTGCTGACGGCGATGGCCCCGTGCATGGCCTCGACCAGCCGTTTGGCGATCGACAGGCCCAGCCCCGTGCCGCCGAAGCGCCGCGTCGTGGTCTGGTCTTCCTGCGTGAAGGCACCGAACACGCTATCGAGCTTGTCCGCCGCAATGCCAATGCCGGTGTCAGAGACCACCAGCCGCCAGTGCTCCGGATGACGGTCGGGCAACAGTTTCAGCGTCACCCGTCCGCGTTCGGTAAATTTAATGGCGTTGGACACCAGATTGGCAATGACCTGCCCCAGCCGCACCGTATCGGCGGGCACCCGGCGCGGCGCGTCCGGATGCACAAAAGCGACCAGTTCCAGCCCCTTGTCGCGCGCCCGGTCGTGGAACAGGGCCACCACCTCGTCGATCAGGTCCACCACATCGACGTCGCTGATTTCGACGTCCATGCGCCCGGCCTCGATCTTGGAGAAGTCGAGGATGTCGTTGATAACGGAAAGCAAATTGCGCCCGGAACGCACGATGGTGTCGGCGTGGCGACGCGCCTTGGGCGGCAAGGGCTCGCTGGCCAGCAGTTCGGCCATGACCATCACGCCGTTCATCGGCGTGCGGATTTCATGGCTCATGGTCGCCAGAAACTCGGACTTGGCGGCGTTGGCGGCGTTGGCTTCGTCGCGGGCCAGCCGATAGTCTTCGGTGCGGGCAGCGACCTCGTCCTCAAGGTGCTGCACGTGGGCTTCGATCTGCCGGTCGCGCTTGTCGATGGCTTCGGCCATCAGGTTGAAGCCGTCCACCAGCGTGCGCACCTCATCCTCAGCCTCGGTCTCGACGCGCGTGAACTGCCCGCTCTGCGTCACCGTGGCGAGCGTCTCGGTGAGATCGGTCAGCGGTTTGACAAGGCGGTGTTGCAGCCGGTTGGCGACGAGCAGCGCAATGGCTGCGGCCGCCACCGCCATCAGGCCGATACCGGCCAGCGTGCTCAGCAGCCCGGCGCTGAGGCCGCTGGCCTTATGCACCACCACCACGTGGCCCAGCGTGCGGCCTTCGTGGCGGATGGGCGAGCGGATTTCGATGGAACCCGTGGTCAGAAGGTGGCTGAGCGACGGCGTCTTGCCCTTGTCTTCGATGCTGACATCGGATTTCAGACGCACCCCGGCCCCGGTTTCGGCCAGCACGCCCTGCACCGTCTCCACCCGCGCATAGACGATGCCGGGCGTGCGCGTAACGGCGCGCAAAGCGCGGAACGCCCCTTGCGCGTCGCCCGTTTCGACGCTTTCCGAGGCGCTGGACGCCAGCACGTCGGCAGCGGCCTTCAGCGTGGACCAGCGCGTTTCGCCATAGCGATGGGCCTCATTGACCACAAACAGCGCCGCTACCGGCAGACAGGCCAGCAGCACGCAGCCAATAACCAGCCGGTTCAACCGACTATGGAAACCCGGCTGACGTCGGCGTGAGGTAGTGATTCGGGCGTCTGAGCGCATAGGCAGACGCTAAAGCATGTCTCGCCAAAGGGGAAACCGGTTTTACCGGGCGCTTTTGTCGCATCGCGGAGTTATATAAAAAACGCATAAAAATACAGACGTTTAGGCTGTGGAAAGGGGCTGTTAACAGGCCCGTGTTACAAGGCTGACATGAGATCAGACCGGTTTGATCGCTATGCGCGCTTGCTGAAGCGCTTTCCGGGGGTCCGTGACGGGCACGCCGGTATCACGGTGGCTATGCTGGCCGTGCCTGTGATGCTGGTCGTCGGCGGAGCGATCGAGCTGAACGCCTTCAATCGCGACAAGAGCCTGCTGCAGGACGCCGCCGACGCCGGTGCACTGGCGGGGGCCAGTCGGCTGACTCTGGCGACCTATGGGCAAAACACTTCCGGCATAACCGCCTTTGCCAGCCAGACCGCCTATCTTCAGGCCAACCCCCTGCCTGAGGGGTTGACCGTGGACTTTACCGCTACGGCCGACCTGCCGGAGGGCGTGGTCGAGGTGACGGGGGTTGCCCAGCGTAAACCGATCTTCAGCGCCATAGGGTTCGGCGCGCAACTGACCGTGAAGGCGCGCGCCGAAAACATGCAGAAAACGCCCCTGTGCGTGCTGCAAACGCAGGACGGTGGCCTGAGTGTGCAAAACACAGCCCAGATCAGGGCTCCCGGCTGCGCCATACACGCCAATCACAGCATCACGGTCGAACCCGCGGCGATGATCGAGGCCGAGCGCATCCAGACCTCAGGCAAGGTCACCGGCATCACGCGACCCCAGGCGGGCG
>NZ_JAIWNX010000113.1 GCF_020217185.1 Asticcacaulis sp. | reverse complement strand
GCTGGCGGTTTCCGATGCCGTGATCGCCGAGCGTCGCGCGAAGGAAGAAGCCCGTGGCAAGGATGCCTACACGCCGAAAAACCGCGAGCGATACGTTTCGGCGGCGCTTCAGGCCTATGCTGCCATGGTCACCAGCGCCGATACCGGCGCGGTGCGCGATGTGAGTTTGCTGCGTCGTTGATAGAGCCTCCCCTGATTTCAGGGGAGGTGGCAGTCGAACTAAGGTGAGACTGACGGTGGGGTTAAAGCTACGGTATTAACCCCACCGTCTTTTGTCGCTTCGCTCCAAAATCCACCCCTGAAACGAAGTTCGGCGAAGCCAAATCAGGGGAGGGGCTTCTCCTTTTTCATTCCCAATTCATCTGCGCCATCGTATCGTTAACCAAAGCCATGGGGAGCACGCGGATGGAGCGGCGTTTTGTGATAGCGGCACTGATTTCGGCAGGGTGGACCACGCAGGCCGCCGCCGAAAGCGATCTGTCGAAGGTGATCAAGGCCGTGACGGCCTCCAAAGGCGGGCTGACCGCTTCGCAGGCCGACAGTGGCCTGCGCGAAGCCCTGTCGCTGGGGGCCGCCGCCGCGGTGACGCGGGTGGCGAGGACCGACGGCTACTGGGGCGACAGCCTGATCCGCATTCCGCTGCCCGACACCCTGTCGAAGGTGCAAAGGACGCTGAAACCGCTGGGCCTGTCCGGGGCGCTGGACGATGTGCACCTGAAGATGAACCGTGCTGCCGAAACCGCCGCCCCGGTGGCCAAGGGGCTGTTTATTGATGCCATCAAGGCCCTGACCATTCAGGACGCCATCGGTATCGTGAAGGGCGGGCCGACCTCCGGCACGCAGTATCTGCAAAAGGCGACGACGCCGCGCCTGACCACCCTGTTCACGCCACCAATAGAAACCGCCTTGCAGCAGACGGGGGCGGTGCAGGCGCTGGACCGCGCCATCAAGCGCAACGGGCTGAATGGCTATATCAAGAAAGAGCCGAAGGTCTATTTAAGCGAATTCGCCGTGGGTAAGGCGCTGGGCGGCCTGTTCCACTATGTCGGCACCGAAGAGACGGCCATCCGCACCGATCCGGCCAAACGCACCAGCGCCATTCTCAAGGCTGTGTTCGGATAGCCGCGTTCGCGCAATTAAGATGGCACAATTGACGATTGAACTTGACGCAAATTGCGCGAACTTCATTATCGCGCGCAGGATTTGCGGTCCTTGCGCCGTATCAAACGCAGATAACCAAGGGCCGTCCAAGGTCTGTCACAGGGAAAGAGGGGGAAGACGATGCGTCAGGGCATTGCGAAATTTCACGCCGGTATGTGTGCGCTGGTTCTTGTGGCCGCACCTTTAAGCACATGGGCCCAGACGACAGAGAAGCCGGCGCAAACCCCGGCCCCGGCTGCCAGTGAGAGCGCGAATAACGTCACCGACGTCACCGTCTTCCTCAAAAGAAAGAGCAGCGTCCCTGAGCAGAATATGCGCATCGATACACGCAGCGCCTCCTCGTGCGGGTTTATCGGCAGCGACGGCAGCTCGGACTACATCGCCGACTATATCCGCGAAACGACCGGCACCTACGATATCAACGACCCCAATAATTTCAGCGAAAACAGCCCCTTGGGCGACGCGTCGCGGGAGAGCAGTGGAACGGGCTTCTTTGACCGTCAGGACCGTGGCACAGATGAGTCGGGGGCGGAGACGGGCACAGGGGGCTGTACCGATACGGATCGTCGTTTTGCTGCCGGTCGCGCCACCATTCTGCGCCGGGACAAGACCATCTATCAGGCCTTCGATTTCTTCGATCAGAAGAAGTACCCCGAAGCGCTGGCCATGTTCAAAACCGCCTATAACAAGATCGGTTATGAAGACGCGGCCTTCTATATCGCGCGCATGTATCTCGAAGGGCTAGGCACGCCCAAAAGCCCCAAGGACGCCATTTTCTGGTTCCGCAAGGTCGCCGAACAGCCGGTAAACATGCGCCGGCCGCATCCGTTTGACCCCAAAAATCCGGACTATATGGAGACGCGGGCCGAAGCGACCATGACGCTGGCCAAGATATATCTGACCGGCTTCGGCGTGCCGCGCGATCCGAAAGAGGCGCTGAAATGGTTCGAAAAGGCCGCCTCCATCGGTTTCATTCCTGCTTCAAAGATCGTCGGCGACATCTACTACTACGGCAATGGCGTGCCGAAGGACCTCAACAAGGCCTATAAAAACTACAGCGAAGCCGCCAAATACGGTTATGCCCCGGCGCAATACGCCGTGGGGCAGATTCTCGAATATGGCGAAGGCACTATCAAGGCCGATCCCAATACGGCGCTGGGCTGGTTCCGCGAAGCGGCCAAGGCCAAGCATCCAGGCGCTATGTACAAGATCGCCGTCGCCTACGACAGCGGCGAAGGCGTCGCGGCCGACCCGCAAAAGGCGCTGGTCTTCTATAAGGAGGCGGCGGTCGGCGGCAATCCTGACGCTCAGAACGCCATCGGCACCTACTTCTATCAGGGCGGCCTCTTGCCCAAGGACGATGTGGCGGCGCGTCAGTGGTTCGAAGTCGCCGCCCGCAATGGACAGGCGGACGCGGCCTTTAACCTGGCCGTAATGTACACCAAGGGCGAGGGCGGTCCGAAGGATCTGGTCAAGGCCTATGTGTGGTTTATGGCCGCGCGTGTGCATGGGCATGAAAACGCCACAACGGCGCTCAAGTCGATCCAGTCTCAGATGACCGATGCCGAGAAGGCCGAGGTAGCAAAGCTGTTCGCGCCCAAGAGCTAGTTTTTGCCGTCGGCGGCTGATAGAGACAGGGACATGCGCGTCATGTCCCTTTTTCTGTGCCTGCCGCTGGTGCTGACCTCCGCGTCGGCGCGGGAAGCCCCCTTGCCGCCGGACAGGGCCTTTGCGTTCAGTTGGCAACGGCACGACGATCAGGTGCGGCTGAGCTGGCGGATGCCGAAGGGTTATTATCTCTATCGCGCCCATATCGAAGCGAAGGACGCCAGCGGGCGTCCCCTGAGCGTTAAAACGCCTGCCGGGCGCATCAAACCCGACCCGACCTTCGGGCCGACCGAGGTCTATTATGGTACGGCGCGGGCCTCGTTCCGCCATGCCGGGCCGGTTCGGCTCACCTATCGCGGCTGTCAGGAAGACGGCCTGTGCTATATCCCCATTACTGTCCTTATACCCGCTGTGCAGGAGCGTCCGCGTCCATGATTTCCCGTCGTCATCTGCTGGCCGCCGCCCCGGCGCTTCTGGCGGCCCCCGTTGTTGCGCAAGAGCCGGCACCTGTGCCGAAGCTGCCTGAGGTGCACTATGATCCGCTGGTGCCGGTGCTGGGCAATCCGCAGGGCGATGTCACGATTGTCGAATATTTCGATTATCAGTGCGGCGTCTGTAAGCGGATGCACCCGCTGCTGCTCGATGTGGTGGCGAAGGACGGTCAGATCCGGCTGGTCATGCGCGACTGGATCATCTTCGGCGAAGGCTCGCACTACGCGGCGCAGGTGGCCCTGGGGGCGCAGGCGCTGGGGCGGTATCTCGACGTGCATCTGGCCCTGATGGCGACGGGCAGTCAGTTGAGCAAGGGCGATGTGTTTGCCGCCCTGTCTGCGACCGGTCTGACGCCGGCGGCGGCGCTGGCGGCCTATCGTGAAAAGGCCGAGGCCTATGAGGCACTTTTGCTGCGCAATGACGCGCAGGCCATGGGCTTTGGTTTCCGCGGCACGCCGTCCTTTGTGGTCGGCAATGCCGTCTATCCAGGGGCGTTTCAGAGCCGCGAGGACATGGTTCAGGCGGTGGCCGAAGCCCGCGCCCGCCAAAAACCCAGCGCGGTATAATACTAAGGGTCATTGCAAATGACTCTTGGTATTCCATTCGAGACTGTCTCATGTCACTGACTCATATGAGACAGTCTCCTGTCTTCAACGGCCGGATGCGGTCAGCATCTTCGGCCGTTGGTATAAAAATGGCCGCTCCGGGGTGGGAGCGGCCAGTCTGTGCGCAAACGCTTACTCTACACAAACACTTTAGTGATCCACCGCCTCCGAAGCCCCAAGCCCCGTCTGTGAGCGGACGAACTGGGCAAAGAACTTCTCGCGCTCGGCCCTGGCCTTGGCGGAGGTGTCCGTCACCGAGAACAGCCAGATACCCACAAAGGCGGCGATCATGGCGAACAGGGCCGGATATTTGTACGGGAAGATGGCGGCTTGATGGTGCAGCACATCGACCCACACGGTCGGGCTCAGCACGGTGAGCGTCAGGGCCGTGATCAGGCCCATAGCCCCGCCGATGACCGCCCCGCGCGTCGTCAGCTTCGACCAGTACATGCTGAGGAACAGGATGGGGAAGTTGGTCGCCGCCGCCACCGAGAAGGCCAGCCCCACCATGAAGGCGATATTCTGCTTCTCAAACACGATGCCGAGCACGATGGCCACGATACCCAGCACGATGACCGCGCCTTTGGAGACCGCCATCTGCGCCTTTTCATTGACGTTACCGCCGCGCAGGACGTGGGTATAGAGGTCGAGCGCCACGGCGGAGGCCCCCGCCAGAGCCAGACCGGCCACGACGGCCAGAATGGTGGCAAAGGCGACGGCCGAGATGAAGCCGAGGAAGAAGTCACCGCCCACGGCCTTGGCGAGGTGCACCGCCGCCATGTTCGACCCGCCCAGAAGCTCACCCGCCGCGTCCTTGAAGGCGGGGTTGGTGCCGACCAGCAGGATGGCCCCGAAGCCGATGACGAAGGTCAGGATGTAGAAATAGCCGATGAAACCCGTGGCGTAGAAGACCGACTTGCGCGCCTCCTTGGCGTCGCTGACGGTGAAGAAGCGCATCAGGATGTGCGGCAGACCGGCGGTGCCGAACATCAGGGCCAGACCCAGCGAAATGGCCGAGATCGGGTCGCTGATCAGCACGCCGGGGGCCATGATGGCATCGCCCTTGGGGTGCACCTCGACGGCCTTTTCAAACAGGGCGGAGAAGTCGAAATTGACCGATTTCAGCACCATGACGGCCATGAAGGTGGCGCCGGACAACAGCAGGACGGCCTTGATGATCTGCACCCAGGTGGTGGCCAGCATCCCGCCGAACAGCACGTAGAGCACCATCAGCACGCCGACCAGCACCACGGCGATCAGGTAATCGAGCCCGAACAGAAGCTGGATCAGCTTGCCCGCCCCGACCATCTGCGCGATCAGGTAGAAGGCCACGACCGTCAGCGAAGACAGGGCCGACAGGAAGCGGATCGGCTTTTGCCCCAGACGGTAGGAGGCCACGTCCGAGAAGGTGAACTTGCCCAGATTGCGCAGTCGTTCGGCCATCAGGAACAGGATGATGGGCCAGCCGACCAGAAAGCCGATCGAATAGATCAGGCCGTCAAAGCCGGAGGTAAAGACCTGCGCCGAAATGCCCAGAAACGAGGCGGCCGACATGTAATCGCCCGCAATGGCCAGACCGTTCTGAAAGCCGGTGATCTTTCCGCCGGCGGTGTAATAGTCCTTGGTCGAGGCCGAGCGCGCCGAGGCCCATTTGGTGATGCCCAGCGTCAGGACGATGAAGGCCAGGAACATGGCAATGGCGATGTAGTTGGTGCCTTGCTTCTGCACCTCGCCATTGATGGAATCGGCCAGCACCATGGCCGGGACCGCGCTGATTAGCGCGGCTCCGAACAGGGCGCGCCAGCTGAATGAGAAGCCCTTCATTGCCCGACCTCCTCAAGGATTTGACGCACTTCGCGGTCAAATTCGCCATTGGCGCGCTGCACATAGATACCAGTGAGGATAAAGCACAGCAGGATCAGGCCGATGCCACCCGGAATGCCCCAGGTGAGGACCGCATCCGGCTGCATGCGCGTACCCAAAAGCTTCGGGTCAAAGGCGATCAGGCAGACAAAGCCGTAATAGGCCAGCAGCATCAGGGCCGACAGCGTCCAGGCAAAGCGCCCGCGCTTTTTGACCAGCGCCTGAAATTTGGGGTTGTCGTAGATACGACGATAGACCTCGTCGGAACTCATTTCGGGTTGTCCTTCCTGTTTTGGCCTATAACTCGGCCTGTCTTTTTTGGCCTTCAGCCGCTTGTTCGTCTTCCTTATGGCGCGGAAGCTCAGGGGAGGAGGGTAAAACAGCCCCGCCCCGGCGGCTATTCGACTTTAGTCGTCGCAAAATGCAACAGCCAATCGCGTGATTTTTCCACTTGCGGTCAGCCGGGGGCGGGATAAGGTTTCTGCTGTTATTAAAGGGGACGCAACGCATGACCATCCGCACACTGAGCCTGGCTGTTTTTCTGGCGGTCGTCGCCACGCAAGCGTCAGCGCAGGACAAGCCTGTTACCCCGTCGTCTGTGCTGGAGAGCGCGCCTGCGACCGCCTGGAAGGATATCCCGGCCGAAGACCTGATGGTCATGACCTTGGCTGACGGGTCGAAGGTGGTGGTGCAACTGGCCACGACCTTTTCGCCGCAGCACGTGGCCAATGTCCGCGCCTTTGCCCGCGCGAAGTGGTGGGATGGCTCGGCCATTATCCGCTCACAGGACAATTATGTCAGTCAATGGGGCTGGCCAGACGAGCCGGAACCCAAATACCCGGAGGCCGTAAAGGCCGCGCCGCCCGCCGAGTATGAACAGCCCTTGTCCAAAGCCTTCCGCCCGCTGCCCTATCGTGACGCCTATGCGACTCAGGTCGGGCACGTGGACGGCTGGCCTGTGGCCACGGACGGTCAGGCGCAATGGCTGCCGCATTGCTACGGCATGGTCGGTGTGGCGCGCGGCCTCAATCCGGATACGGGGTCTTCGTCGCAGCTTTACGCCATTATCGGCCACGCGCCGCGCCATCTCGACCGCAATCTGGCTATGGCCGGGCGCGTCGTGTCGGGCATGGACGCCCTGAGCGCCCGTCCGCGCGGCACAGAGGCTCTGGGCTTCTACAAGACCGAGGCGGAGCGCACAAAGATTGTGTCCGTGCGCATCGCCGCCGATCTTCCGTCCACGGAGCGTCCATCTTTTCAGTATCTCGATACGCAAAGCCCGACCTTTGCCGCCTGGGTAAAGGCCCGCGCCAACCGCAAGGACGATTTCTTCGCGGTGTCGGCCGGAGCGGTGGATATTTGCAACGCTTTGCCGCCCATCCGCCAAAAACCGTAAAAAAGGGCTTTTGCGAAGCCCCCGCCCGTGCCAACACTAAAAAGGTTAACGGGTGGGTAGATGGGTCTGTTCCGGAAAATTATTGGCGCGGTGCTGAGCCTGATGCTGCTGGTCAGCCAGCTCTATGTGCTGGGCGGCACGCTGGATCAGCGTCAGCGCGCTGAGCGCCTGTCGCGGGAACTGGCGCGGCTGGAGCCGGAGGTGGGGCAGTCGAAGGACTTTGTCGCCCTGATGCAGACGCGCGACACGCCGGCCGTGCGCGCGCAGATGAACAACGACTATATCGACGCCAATTTCGAGCTGATTATGGAGCGCGTCTATCTGTATCTGCCGCAGGAAGCGCCGCGCAATATCCAGCCCGTCGGCTATATGGTGCGCGACCTGAGCGGCAAGCGCTTCGTGTTTGTGGCGCTGGAGTACGAATTTTCCGACCGCTGGATCATCGCCACTGTGACGGTCGAACCGGGCTCCGCGAAGCAGGCGGTGGCGGGGTTCAATATGAATACCTACCGCGCGTCGCTGTTTGAACGCACGGCCTTCCGCCTGAGCGGGCAGAGCATCGAACACTATGCGCTTCTGGGGCTGGCGGTCATCAACCTGATTTTTTGTGCGGTGACCCTGTTCATCTGCATCGCCGCCCCGCGCGTGCGCTGGCGCTTTGTGTGGATCGGCCTGATCCTGCTGGGGGTAGGGCTGATGAGCTTCAACTGGCTGGAAGGGCGTATGGCGCTGAACCTGTTCACGGCCAACCTGCCGCCGTCCCGGTTCAGTCTGGGCCTCTATCAGCCGCTGATCATCCTTCTGTCCATCCCGCTTGGGGCCATCCTGTTCTGGATGAATTTCCGCAAGCTGACTCAGCCCGACGCCAACCGCGTCTGACCTCAGAGCCTTACGACGCGGCTGTGGAACGGCTGCACCTGAACCTCCAGCTCGTGCGCAAGCCTCTGGCCCTCCGCGTGGCTTTCGTCCCTGATCTCGCAATCGACCAGCACGGTGATCGCCGCGGCGTGCGCCTCCAGCAGGGGCAGGGTCAGCGGCAGATCGCTGTTGGCCGTCAGCAAGAGGCAGGCCGAGGCGGCCACACGGCTGACCAGCGGGTAGCCGTAGGTCGTCCCCATGCCCTTGAGGTCGCCGTAATGTCTCAGCAGCTCCCGGCGGCTCGCCTCACCGGGCGTCTGACAGGCGGCTTTAACGGCCCTGTTCAGCCGGATGATGTCGTCGGACAACCAGCCCTTGAACTGTGCCGACAGGGTGTGCAGGGCCTCTTCCACCCGCTCAAGCATGGCCGCGTCCGAAAGCGCGTCCCCCAGCTTGGCGTGCAGATCATTGGGAACCTCCAGAATAAGTGCCGTTTTCATGAGGGGGCACCGTTCGTCGGGTGGTGAGCAGGCGGGCTGACGGGACCTGTGCCCATAGCCGATGGCATAGCAAACATAGGGTTCGCTCCTCGTGGTTTGAGGGTAATACGGGCACTATACATCCATAACGCGAATATCTTAAACCGTAATTAACGATACTGTACGCTGCCTCTAGTATCGTGAATTTGAAGTTCGCTTCATTTTGATATCGAGAGCCGGGCGAACTTCAAATTCGAAAACGATACGATTTACAATAATTTGCTAGTGTCCTGTTGAATCTGAAATTCGCCAGAGAGCGATATCAAGCACATGCGAATTTCAGATTCAGGACACCAGGCCCGGCCTGTGGTTAAGGCTTGTGCGCGCGCAGGGTTTCCTTGGGGGTTTCTCCGAACCGGGCCGTATAGTCTTTCAGGAAGCGGTGGCGGCTGGAATAACCGCACTCCGCCGCCAGCGCCGAGATGGTCCCGCGATAGGTGCCGGAGGTCAGAATGGCCCGGATGGCGTCCAGGCGGACCTTCTTGACGAAGGCGGACGGGCTCATCCTCAGACTCTGCTCAAACCCGCGTTCGAGTTTTCTCAGGCTGACGGCGCAGTGTTCGGCCAGTTCGCGGATGGTGAGGGCGTCGCGATAGTGGTGGACGATGTAATCGCAGGCCTTGCGGATATAGGGCGGGACGCCGTCCGCTTCGGACAGGCGCACGTGACGGCGCATCACATTGGGCACCAGATCAAAGACCAGTTCCCCCATGGCGGTGATCAGGGCATGGCGCGTTTCTTCGGACAGCACCGAAAAGACCGCCTCGGAATCAAGGCCGGACATCGTGCCGACCAGCGCCGGGATCAGGCCAAAACCGGGCATGCCCTGTTCGATCACCTGACGGAAATCGGTGCGCAGACGATCAAAGCGCCCCGTGCGCCGCGCAATAATGCGCCGCACGCATTTATTGCTCAGGCGCAGCGATACCGAGCGCGCCACACGATCGTGGGCCATAAAGGACTGACGCAGTTGCTCACACTGCTGGTACATGATGGCCTGTCCCTTGCCGATTTCGACCGTCTGATCGGCAAAGGTGTGGCTTTGGCGGCCTTCCAGAGGAAAGCTCATAATGATGTCGTCGCCGGGCGTATGGGGCGCAAAGGACCAGTCCGCCGTAGTTTCCACCATGGCGAGCTTCAAATAGACAGGGTCCTTGAGGTGACGCGACTCAATAGAGGATAAATTCAACCGCCAGTTTAAAGGCTGCGCGGGATCGGGTTGCTGGGCCGTTATATCGCAGTAACGGTGCAGAATCTGAGCCAAACCCTCAAACGAATCCCCGCTGAATTGCCAGTCCTCTCGCGGTAAAGTGCTGTTATTTGACATGTGCCCCACTCCTCAGCGACGGGTAATCGTATTCGGAATGTATCGTAAGAGGCGAATTTGCGGCGTGTGCGTCAATCCCCGGTGATTTGTTCCGTTTGCGACATACGGCCCTTTTGTCGCGGTATTTAGGTGCCGTTTCCTTGTCGGTAAA
>NZ_JAIWNX010000301.1 GCF_020217185.1 Asticcacaulis sp. | reverse complement strand
TCGGTCGTTAAGCCTGCCTGGGCCAATGGTACTTCGTCTTAAGGCGCGGGAGAGTAGGTCGCCGCCAGGTCTATAACGTTCAAGTCACCAAAACCCTTCATGCACAAATATATCAAAGGCCGGATCGCTCAGCGTTCGGCCTTTTTTGTTGTCCAAAAGCCCTCTTGGCGTGACTTTGAAAAGTTGTGGCAAAAGTCGGGGGCGACTGCGTTTTTAGGATTGAGCGCCCAAGCGGTTTAGCTTAGGGTCCGCCCTGTCCAAGGCCCCCACAGGCCTTACGCCCCAACGGGCACCCGTAGCTCAGCTGGATAGAGCGTTGCCCTCCGAAGGCAAAGGTCGTGCGTTCGAATCGCGCCGGGTGCGCCATAAACAAACAGCCTCCCCAAAAGGGGAGGCTGTTTGTTTATGGGGTACTCTGCCGGTTGGAGGCACCTGCGTTCGGCGCGACCCGGAAGGGCGCGCGACGCCGAAGGCGCCCCGAAGGGGTAAGCCGCGTTAAAACGCGGCGCATCAATCGCGCCGGGTGCGTCAAGGTCCATAAGGGTTGGCACTGAAATCGTGCACTTTAAGAATTTTACCCGGCCTACACAGCGAAGAAACCGCTATCGGCGATGATGCTTCCTGTTTGCCTCGGCGTCTGATCAGAACTTCGTGGCGTCTGAGACGGCGTAGACGAGGAAGTGCGCTATACCGTCGCGTAGGTACTGTACACCTTAGTGAGGGATTGGGACGGAAAGACCACTCAGCAGATAGATATATTCCTTCAGCCGTAAACTCCGTATCCCCATTATCCCCAGCAACACGCGCAAAAACCTCGCCAAATCAACCGTTGGGCGAGGTTAATGCTTGCTTAAAGCATATTTCCGGTCATCATGTTTAATGCGCGCCAACGGGGAATCCACCAAGATTCGTGGCGGGCATTGTTACCAACAAAGGCCGGGCGGATAGTTAGGATGAAAACGCTTAAACCGTCAAGCCGCATTATGAGATGCTACCATGCATAACCTTGGAAAAACGTTTTTCATCACCTCCGTCGGCGCGGACGGCCCTGATGACGATTATCGGATTGATTGGGTGAGCGACGGCCGAACCCGACTGCCTATTGAGAAAGCCAATAGCTTCATCAATACTGGCGGCATGATGGCCACTGCCCATAATGGCTATTCCGCGCCTGTTTATATCCGCAGGCATTTTCGGTCCGGCCGCTATTACCTGACGACACGCCCGAACGGCCGCGCTTGGGATAACTTAGGCCATATCGCCTTGCATACCGGGGGGAAGAAAACGCCACCGCGCGTAAGGAAACTTGCCGCGTTATCGGCGGGGGAGATGGAAATCCTATGCAATGACCGCGCACCGTCAGCCATTACGAATGCGCTAGGTAGTTTTCCTCCCGTGCGTGAGTCTGTGCTGTCTTCTGCCCCGACGTCAAATGCACTTTCTGGCCTGTCTGAGCTTTTCGTCGGACGATGAGGTCGAAAAGGGCGGGAGTATTAATCCCCGCCCTTTTTCTTAAGCCTCATTCAAACTAACAGGCCCGCCGGGCGTTAGCTTGATCTTCGGACGTTATCGGGAGTCGCCAGATAGGGGGGCCGTCGGACAGCGAACAGGCGAGCCTTGGCGTTCCGCGTGATCGTCACCGCGTCCGATTGGTTGCCACCGAGAACGTGGAAACAGTCGGCGTCTTCGCCGACATACAGGTCGGCATGGCCACCGCCTTGGCGCTGGAAGATCAGCACGTCACCAAGGGCTGCGCCGGTTAGCGGCACCGCCTGACCCCACTCCGCCCACGACGCGGCCGACAGGTACTTGTTCGGCGGCATTCGCTCTTTGCGGCCCCTGCATCCGAAGACGCAGGGGGCGTAAAGCGTGTCAACTCAAAGCGCTTAGTCCAGCTTTACCACCACGACCGACTTGGCCGGGATGGTCAGTTCCAGCGTGCCGTTCTTGATCTTGCCGCCCTTGAAGGGGGCCAGAGAGATGGTTTCCGGCTGGCCCGGCACATTGTGCGCGTCCATCTTGTCCGCGGTCAGCACATCACCCGACACCGACTTGGCTTTCAGCGTGCCGAGATTGATGTTCAGCACATAGCCTTCGGTCAGGTTGGTATTGGCCACGCCGATATAGGTTTTGCCGTCCTTGGCCTTGGCAGCGGTGACGTTGAAGGCCGGATAGTCCTGAAGCACGCCCTTGCCGTCCTTGCCTTGCAGGTTCGGGGCGGTCACGTCGAGCGGGATGAGGGTGGCGTCCTGGAACGGCACGTACATCTTGTAGGCGTAATAGGTCGGCGTCAGGGCCATCTTTTCCTTGTCGGTCAGGATCATGGCCTGAAGGACGTTGATGGTCTGGGCGATATTGGTCATCTTCACGCGGTCGGTATGACGGTGGAAGATGTTGAAATTATAGGCCGCCACAATGCCGTCGCGCAGGGTGTTTTGCTGATAGAGGTGGCCGGGATTGGTGCCGGGCTCAACATCGTACCAGGTGCCCCATTCATCGACATAGAGCGCGATGCGCTTGTTCGGATCGTGCTTGTCCATGGCCGCGCTGTGGTCACGGATGATCTTGTCCATGCGCGAGGTCTGATAGAAGGTTGAATACCACTGATCGACCGGGAAGTTGGTCGCTGGACCCTTCTTCGACCAGTTGGCGGTCGGCAGGGTGTAATAGTGCAGCGAGATGGCGTCCATGCGCTTGCCGGCACTGCCGACCACGACGTCGGTCCAGTTGACGTCGTCGGCATTGGAGCCCGAAGCGACGCGCACGGCTGGATTGTCCGTGCCCTTATGGAAGAAGGCCGAGAAACGGCGATAGACGTCGGCATAGTATTCCGGGCGCATTTCGCCGCCGCAGCCCCAGCTTTCGTTGCCAATGCCGATGAAGGGCACCTTGAACGGCTTGTCACGGCCATTGGCGCGGCGCTCCTTGGCCAGATCGTCCTCACCGGGGGAGGTCATATATTCGATCCATTCGCGCATCTCGGTCGGGTTGGACGAGCCGACATTGACCGCCAGATAGGCTTCCGAGCCCGTTTGCTCGACAAAATCGAAGAATTCGTGCGTGCCGAACTGATTGGTTTCCGGCGTGCCGCCCCACCAGTTGTTCTTGCGCACCGGGCGTTTGGCCGGATCGCCGATGCCGTCGCGCCAGTGGTATTCATCGGCGAAGCAGCCGCCGGGCCAGCGGACGTTGGGCATCTTGATGGCCTTCAGGGCCGCCACCACGTCATTACGGATGCCGCGCGTGTTGGGGATGGACGAGTCCTTGCCCACCCAGATGCCTTCATAGACACCGAGGCCGAGGTGTTCGGAAAACTGACCGTAGATGTGGCGGGGGATTTCCAGACCGGGCTGATCGGGTTTCAGGGTGGCGTCGATTTTGGCCGGAGCCGCGAAGGCGGTGGTGACCGAACAGCCGGCAACAGCCGTCAGCGCCAGGGCGGTGAGAGATTTCAACATGGGGTTACCTCTTTGGGAGTGATGTGTCGGGCGGGGTAGGGACGTTGGCAGGTGGCACTGCCTCCCCGGCCTCTTATTATGTCCTACAATTAGCACGGCCTTGGGTGAAATCAACACTATTGAGCCTGCGTGCAACCGATTGAATAGCGGTCACGCGCGTATGACGGCCTTTTGACCTCTGCGTGAACGGCAAAAGTGTAAGGTGGTCAGGTGCTTACGCTTCGGCCTCAACAGCGACATAGCGAAGCGCCCTTTAATAATGGCATCCTTATGGCCCGTTCGGCCATTTATAACGCCTGACCCTGCGGTGCGCCTTTCGACCTTTGTGCCCCGCTGACCGGCCCGATTCTGCGGCCAGAGGCTTTGCTTTGCGAAGCCATGACATTGACGGTTTGACGTATGATATTACCAGAGCGGCTGGACGCGCGGACGACCGCGCTGTTCCTCGATATAGATGGCACTCTGGCCCACATCCGCCCGCGTCCGGAGGATGTCGGCCCGGAGCCCCGGCGCACCGATCTGCTGGGGCGGGCGCGCCGCGTGCTGGGCGGACGGCTGGCCATTCTGTCGGGCCGGTCGATTGCTGAGATTGACTATATTACCGGCAACACGGTGCGGGCTGTGGCGGGGGTACACGGGCTGGAGCGCCGCGATGCCGAAGGGGAGCGCCGGGACCAGATCCTGACCGAGCCGGTGCGCCACGCGCTGGAGCAGGCGTTACTGGTCTTAAGCGGGCTTGCGGAGCAGAAATCCGGCGTGCTGATCGAGGCCAAGGGGCAGTCGATCGGCGTGCATTACCGCCTCAATCCGCAGGCCGAGGGCATGGTGAAAACCATCACCGCCAATATCGCGCAAAACTCGCCTCTGGTGCTGCAACCGGGCGACCGCGTGGTCGAGCTGCGCGCGCCGGGCCCGGACAAGGGCGACGCTTTGCGTGCGTTCATGAATGAGCCGCCGTTTGAAGGCTTTCGGCCGGTGTTTGTCGGCGACGACCTGACCGATGAACACGCCTTCCGGGCGGCCGCGCAACTGGGCGGTTTCGGCATATTGGTGGGGGAGGCGAGGGAGAGTGCCGCCGCCTTCCGTCTGCCCAATGTGCAGGCCGTGCTCGACTGGCTGGATGCGGGGGTGACGCATCATGCCTGATCAGTCGTCTCCCGTGCCGGTCACGGCCACAAAAGCCGCCCCAAGCCGCGGGCCGCTCAGCCATAGCCTCGATCTGGGGCTGATCGGCAATGGCACGGTGTCGGCCCTGATCGACGCGCGCGGCAACTGGGTGTGGGCCTGTATCCCGCGCTTTGACGGCGACCCGGTGTTCAGCAACCTGCTGAGCGGTGTGGCGGCAAGCGAGGCCACGGCGCAGGGCGTGTGGGCCATCGACCTCATCGGTCTGGCGCGCGCCGAACAGGCCTATGAACGCAATAGCGCGGTCCTGCGTACCGTCCTGACCGACGAAAAGGGCGCGCAGCTTGAGATCCTCGACTTCTGCCCGCGCTTTCGCCATCATGAGCGGCAGTATCGCCCCGTGGCCTTCTGCCGCCTGTTGAGGCCGCTGAGCGGCGCACCACGCATCCGGGTGCGGCTGCGGCCCATGCGGGATTACGGCACAGAGCGCGCGCCGCATTCCTTCGGCTCCAACCATATCCGTTTTATGGGCACGGACACCGATCTGCGCCTGACCACCAACTGCCCCGTCTCGCACCTGCTGAACGAACGCACCTTCCGCGTCGAGGAGCCGCTGGCCTTCTTTCTGGGGCCGGATGAGCCGTTTTCGACCGGCATCCTGCAAGGGGTGCGCGACATGTACGAGCAGACCGACGCCTACTGGAAGCGCTGGGTGCGCACGCTTTCCCTGCCGCTGGAGTGGCAGGAGGCGACCATCCGCGCCGCCATCGCCCTGAAGCTATGCGTCTATGAAGAGACGGGCGCCATTGTGGCGGCCATGACCACCTCCATCCCCGAAGCCCCGGATTCCGGGCGCAACTGGGATTACCGCTATTGCTGGATCCGCGATGCCTATTATGTGGTGCAGGCCCTGACGCGGCTGGGGGCGGTCGATATCCTCGAAAACTACCTGAAATATCTGCGCAATATCGTCGATCAGGCGGGCGAGGGTCCGATCCAGCCCGTCTATGGTATCGGCTTCGGCCCGGAACTGCCGGAAACCGAGGCGACGGCCTTGCCCGGCTATGGCGGCATGGGGCCGGTGCGCGTCGGCAATCTGGCCTATATCCAGCATCAGCACGACGTCTATGGGCAGATCGTCCTGTCGGCGGTGCACGCCTTCTTCGATCAGCGGCTGCTGCAACCGGGGACGGAAAGCGATTTCCGCGCGCTGGAACGCATGGGCGAGCGGGCTTTGGAGGTGTTTGACAAGCCCGATGCCGGTTTGTGGGAATACCGCACCCTGTCCAACATCCATACCTATTCGGCCCTGATGTGCTGGGCGGCCTGCGACCGGCTGGAAAACGCCGCTCTGGCGCTGGGGCTGCCCGACCGCGCCGAGGTGTGGCGCGGCCACGCCCGTACCATCCGCGCCGCCATCGAATCGCGGGCCTTTTGCGGCGAAGGCGGCAGTTTCAGCGCCTGTTTCGACCACGCGCACCTGGATGCCAGCCTGCTTCAGATGATCGACCTGCGCTTTATAACGCCTGACGATCCGCGCCATCTGGCGACGCTGGCGGCGGTCGAGGCGGGGTTGCGGCGCGGCGAGCACATGCTGCGCTACGCCGTGCCCGACGATTTCGGCGAGCCGGAAACGGCGTTCAACTTCTGCACCTTCTGGCTGATCGAGGCCCTGCACCATGCGGGCCGCAGCGATGAGGCGCGTACCCTGTTCGAAGGGATGCTGAAACGGCGGACCGCGGCCGGTCTGCTGTCCGAAGATACGGCCTACGACGACGGCCAGTTGTGGGGCAACTACCCGCAAACCTATTCGCTGGTCGGGATCATCAACTGCGCCGGGCTGCTCAGCCGCCCGTGGCGCGATGTCAGGTAAGGAGTAGAAGTCATGGGGCGACTGATCGTTGTATCCAACCGCGTCAACCCGCCGAGCGACGCCAGCGTCGGCACGCAGGGTGGGCTGGCCATGGCCCTGTCAGCGGCCTTGCGCGAAGAAAACGGCATCTGGTTCGGCTGGTCCGGGCAGACGACCGAGGCGTTTACCGGCCACTTGTCGATCCAGAAGATCGGCGGCGTCACCGTCGCCCTGACCGACCTAGAGGCGCAGGACGTGCAGGAATATTACAATGGCTACGCTAACCGCACCCTGTGGCCGCTGTTCCATTACCGCACCGACCTCGTGGCCTTTGAGCGCAGCTTTGACGAGGGCTATCTGCGCGTCAATCAGCGCTTTGCCGACACCCTGTTTCCGCTGGTCGAGAAAGAGGACCTGTTGTGGGTGCAGGACTATCACCTGCTGCCGCTGGCCTCGATGCTGCGCAAGCACGGGGTGAGCAACCGCATCGGCTTTTTCCTGCACATTCCGTGGCCGGCCATGCGCGTGTTTCAGACCCTGCCCAAGCATCGCGAGCTGGTGGAAACCCTGTTCGACTATGACCTGCTCGGCTTTCAGACCGAAGACAGCCTCAATGCCTTTCAGGAATATGTGGTGCACGCCGCTGACGGCGAGATGTTGCCCGATGGCCGTCTGCGCGCCTTTGGCAAGACGATCCGCGCCGGAGCCTTCCCCATCGGTATCGACAGCGAGGATTTTACGGCGGCTGCCACCTCGGACAAGGCGCTGGCCTTCTACAATCTGATGCGTAATTCGCAGGCCGGGCGCAAGATGATCACCGGTGTCGATCGGCTCGACTATTCCAAGGGGCTGGAGGAGCGTTTTCTGGCCTATGAGCAGTTCCTCAACAACCATCCGCGCATGGGGGGTGAGGTCTTTTTGATGCAGATCGCCACGGCGACGCGCGAGGAGGTCAATACCTATCAGGAACTGCGGGCACGGCTCGACAGCCTGTCCGGGCGCATCAATGGCGAACACGCCACCATCGACTGGGTGCCGGTGCGCTATGTCAATCGCGCCTATCGCCGGGATGAGCTGGCGGGTATCTACCGCGCCTCGCACGTCGGGCTGGTGACGCCGTTGCGCGACGGCATGAATCTGGTGGCCAAGGAGTTTGTGGCGGCGCAGGACGAACGCGATCCGGGGGTGCTTATCCTGTCGGAATTTGCCGGGGCGGCGGCCCAGATGCAGGCGGCGCTGATCGTCAACCCGTTCGACCGTCAGGCCATGGCCGAAGCCATTGCCGAGGCGGTGCACATGCCGCTCAAGGAACGTAAGCAGCGCCACGAAGACCTGATGCACGGCGTGATGGCCGAGGACGTGGTGTGGTGGCGAAACGACTTTGTAGCCAAGCTGAGGGATGAAGGCGAGGTGACGCCGGACGGCGACACCTTTCCGGACGGACAGTCCGACGACAGGGTCGTGACCTTACCGGTGGCCAGCTAACCCTCCTCCCTGCGCCAAAGGCACAGGGAGGAGGCGACATAACTTATACCAACGGCCGAAGATGCTGACCGCATCCGGCCGTTGAAAACTCGAGACTGTCTCATACGTGTCGGCAACATGAGACATTCTCGAAAGGAATACCAAGAGTCATTTTCAATGACCCCTGCTATTAAGCGGCAGCCAGTTCGCTCAGGGCCTTGGCGGCGCTTTCAATCGCCGCGGCCTTGATGTCCGGACCGAAGGCCATGGCCTCCGAGCGGATAAAGGTCACGTCGGTGATGCCGATAAAGCCCAGCAGCGTGCGGATATGGCCTTCCTGAAAGTCCATGACCGAGGCGGGGCCTTCGGAATATTTGCCATCGCGCGTTTCGATGACCACGGCCTTCTTGCCCTTGACCAGACCTTCCGGGCCGGACTCGGTGTAGCGGAAGGTGCGACCGGCGCGCAGCACGTAGTCGAACCACGTCTTCAGCAGGGCCGACATGCCGAAATTGTACATCGGCGCGCCGAGGACGAGGATGTCAGCCGCCTCAAGCTCCGAGACGCGCGCTTCGACGGTTTCGGCCAGGGCCGAGGCTTCGGCGCTTTCGCCGATATTGCCGAAGAAGCCGTTGATGTTCGAGGCGCTCAGCACCGGCAACGGGTTGAGGCCGAGGTCGAGTTCGATGAACTGCGTCTTGGCGTCGGCCTTGAGCAGGCTATCCTTATAGGTTTCGACCAGCTGGCGTGAGATCGAGCCTTCGCCCTTGATCGAGGAATTGACGATGAGAACCTTGGACATGGTAGTCTCCTTGCGTAAAAGATAACCGCAACAGATACGATTCTATATTGGGGGTAAACCTGACCCGTCAAGAGGGGACGGGTCAGGCATCAGGGGTTAAGTGCGGAGGGATTTCTATAATCACTCCGCTCAAGCCGCCATTGAGGCGGCGGCCAAGGTGGCGGAGCCCGCACCCGGCGAGGGGCAAGACTAAAAGCGCCCGGCCTGATAGTCGGCAAAGGCCTGATAGATTTCCTGCGGCGTGTTCATGACGAACGGGCCGTGGCGGGCGATGGGCTCCTTCAGCGGCTGACCCAGCACGACCAGCACGCGGGCGCCGTCAAGACCGCCAGACAGCGGCAGTTCGGCACCGTCGCTCAGGACCGCCGCCTGACCGCGCGCCACGCTCTGACCGTTGATCAGGGCGTCGCCATCGAAGACATAGGCGAAACCGGCATGGCCTGCGGGCACGGGCAGGGTGAGGGCGGCCCCGCCGTCGAGCGACACATCGGCGATAAACGGCTTCGTCGTCGGCGACTGGATCGGCCCGGTCTGGCCCTGATAGGTTCCGGCCAGCAGCTTAACCCAGGCATCGGAATGGCGGACCACCGGGATGGTGTTGGCGGGCACGTCCTTATATTGCGGATCGAGCATCTTTTCTCTGGCGGGCAGGTTCAGCCACAACTGAAAGCCCTGCATCAGGCCGTCTTCCTGCTCCGGCATTTCAGAGTGGACGAGGCCGCGTGCCGTGGTCATCCATTGCACGTCGCCGGGGCCCAGAAGGCCTTCATTGCCTTTGGAATCCTTATGGCGCATCCGCCCGGCCAGCATGTAGGTGATGGTTTCAAAGCCGCGGTGCGGATGGTCGGGGAAGCCGGCAATATAGGCCTGCGGGTCGTCCGAGCGGAACTCATCCAGCATCAGGAAGGGATCGACCTCCGGCAGGGCCTGCGTGCCCAGAACGCGGGTCAGCTTGACGCCCGCGCCATCGGTGGCCGGCAGGCCGCGCACGAGGCGGGTAACGCTGCGTTGTGTGGTCATGGTGGTGTCTTTCCAAACGGGGGAGCGGGGGCTCCCCGTGTTGACGAGACGTATAGCCGGGTTTATGCGTTGTCAGAAGCCTGCAAAAATGAACCCCGGTGTTTCGCTTAGAGCAACGCTAGTATCGTGAATTTGAAGTTCGCTTCATTTTCATATCGACAGCGGTGCGAACTTCAAATTCAAAACGATACTAGATACAATAAGTTGCTAGTGTCCTGTTGAATCTGAAATTCGCCAGAGAGCGATATCAAACGCATGCGAATTTCAGATTCAGGACACTAGAAAGAGGGACACCCATGACGCCCGGAGTCGATCTCGACGATCTCAACGCCTTCTTTCTGGTGGTGGAAACCGGTTCCTTTGCGCGGGCCGCCGATCGGCTGGGGGTGGCCAAGTCCATCGTCTCACGCCGCGTGGCGCACCTCGAAGACCAGTTGAAAGCGCGGCTTCTGACGCGCACGGCGCGCGGCACCCAGACCACCGATGTCGGTGCCCTCTATTACGCCAAGGCGCGCGAGGCCATGGCGCAGCTTGAGGCGGCGCAGGAGGCGGTCAATGACGCCATGCTGGAGGTCGCCGGGCCTATTCGCCTGTCGGCCCCGCTGAGCTTTGGCGTGTCGCACCTGGCCCCCGTCCTGACCGAGTTTGCCGTGCGCAACCCGCGCATCGAGCTGGATGTCAGCTTTGATGACCGCAAGGTCGATGTGCTGGGCGGCGGCTTTGACGTGGTGATCCGTATCGGCGAACTGACGGACTCGACGCTGATCGCGCGGCGGATCGGGCATATCAATGGCATGATCGTCGCCAGCCCCGACTATCTGAGCCAGAAGGGCACGCCGCAGACGCCCGACGATCTGGGGCAACTCGATTGCCTGCTCTACACCAATGTCGCCCCCGGCGACGTCTGGCGCTTCGTGGTCAATGGTGAGGAGCGCATGGTGCGTATCCCGGTGCGGCTGAGGTCGGACAATGGCGACATGCTGCTCAGCGCGGCGGTGGCGGGTCTGGGCGTGGCGCGCCTGCCGGCCTTCATCAGCAGCGAGGCCATTGCGTCGGGGCAGGTGGTACCCATCCTGCCGGAGTATAATACCACCGTGCCGCTGTGCGCCGTCATGCCGCCCGGACGCTCGCGCACGGCGCGGGTGCGGGCGCTGGTCGATTTTCTGGCCCTGCGCTTCGCCAATGAGGTCTTGTAAACGCGCCGCCTACGGAAGATTGTTGCGGGTGCGAAAAGGGACTTGTCAGGCTTGGTGAAACGTTTAAGTTCATATCTGATAACACGGAGGCGGTAATGGAGCCGGAGGATTTCGACCGGTTGAGCGAAGGGGCGGCGGCCTTTTTGGGCCTGTCCCTCAGCGAGGACAGTCAGGCGGCGGTGAGCGCCACTCTGCGGCTTCTGCATCAGCACGCGGCCATTATCGAGGATGCGTTTAGAGTGGATTTCGTTCAGCCTGAATCGAAATTCCGCTCTAACATTTTGTTTTGTCGCGCATTTGATTCCGAAAACCGTTTCACACTTTTCGGAATGCGCTCTAAGGACACCGAGGCATGAGCGACACCCGCAGTGCGCTCGATCTGGCCAATGCCATTGCCCGTCGCGAGATCACGGCGGAGGCGGTGGTGCGTCAGGCGGTCGAGGCGGCGCTGAGTGATCCCTTTTGCGCCTTTACCCGCGTCTTTGCCTCCGAAGCCGTGGCCAGTGCGCAGGCCGTTGATCGCGGTGAGATGTCCGGGCCTCTGGCCGGGGTGCCGTTTGCCGTCAAGGACCTGTTCGACGTGGCGGGACAGGTGACGACCGCCGGGGCCAAACTGCGTCTTGGCGCGGCAGCGGCGATGCAGGACGCCGAGGTCGTGCGCCGTGTGAAGGCCGCCGGTGCAATCCTGATCGGCACGCTGAATATGGACGAATTCGCCTACGGTTTTGCCACGGTCAATGCCCATTTTGGCACCACTCTGAACCCGCACGATCCGGCGCGGTTGGCCGGGGGCTCCTCCGGCGGGTCGGCGGCCGCCGTAGCGGCGGGGTCTGTGCCGCTGAGCCTGGGCTCAGATACCAATGGCTCGGTGCGCGTTCCGGCCTCGCTGTGCGGCGTGTGGGGGATGCGCCCGGCGCAAGGGGCGGTGCCGCTTTCAGGCGTGTTTCCGTTTGTCGAAGCGCTCGATACGGTCGGGCCGTTCGCGCGCAGCAGCCGTGACCTGCGCCGCCTGTATGAAGTGCTTGCCGGTGAGGCGCTGACCGGGGGCAATCAACCGTTGCGCGTTGCGCGGCTGGAAGGCTTTTTCGCGCGCAATGCCGCCCCGGAAGCGGTGAGCGCCGTCGATGCCCTGATGGCGCATCTGGGGGGCAACGCCGTCGCGAAGTTGCCGCAGGCCGAGGCCGGGCGTTCGGCGGGCTTTGTGATGACGGCGGCGCTCGGTGGGGCGCTGCATCTGGACACCTTGCGGGCGCGGGCGCCGGACTATGATCCGGCGGTGCGCGACCGGCTGATCGCCGGGGCCATGCTGCCCGCGGCTGTGCTGGATAAGGCGCTGAGCTACCGTGACCATTATCGCAAGATTTTCTATCAACTGTTTGATCAGTTTGATGTTCTGATTGCCCCAGCCACGCCCTGTTCCGCCCCGCTGATTGAGGCGGGGACCATCCTGATCGACGGCAAACCGGCCCCGGCGCGCGCCCATCTGGGGATCTATGCGCAGGCCATTTCGCTGACGGGCGTGCCGGTAATTGCCGCGCCGCTGAAGACCGAGGGCCTGCCCATCGGCCTGCAAATCATCACGCGACCGGGCCTCGAAGGCGCGGTGTTCGACCTGCTGCACCGGCTGGAGGACGAGGGCGTCTTGGGCTTTACGGCACCGGGAGGGTGCGCATGATCCATACGGCGGCATCCCTGCGAGGCATGGTCACGGCGCCGCACCATCTGGCGGCGCAGGCGGGGCTCGATATCCTCAAACGCGGCGGCACGGCCATCGAGGCGGCGGTGGCCACGGCGGCAGCGCTGGCCGTCGTCTATCCGCACATGAATTCCATCGGCGGCGACAGCTTCTGGATCGTGCGCGAACCCGACGGGTCGGTGCACGGCGTCAGTGCCTGCGGCGCGGCGGCGCAAGGGGCCACGCTCGACCTCTATAAGGGCCATGCCCGCGTACCCTGGCGCGGGCCTTTGGCGGCCAATACGGTGGCGGGCACCGTCTCCGGTTGGGAGGCGCTGTTGTGGCGGGTGGCCGATCCGCTCCCGCTGGAGGCGCTGTTGGAAGCGGCCATCCACTACGCCGAAACGGGTGTTGTGGTGACCAAAGGTGGAGCCGACATCGCCGCCGCCAAGGACGTCGAGCTGAAGGACCAGTACGGCTATGGTGCGGCGTTCCGGCCTGATAATCAACCCTTGAAAGAAGGCGCGATCCTGACGCAACCGGCTCTGGCGGTGACGCTGAAAGCGCTGGCGGCCAGGGGATTGCGCGACTTCTACGAAGGTGATCTGGCGCGCGTCATTGCGGCTGATCTCGGTCGCGCCGGGTCGCCGGTCTGTGGCGAGGATTTGCGCGCCCACCGCGCCACGACGCCCGTGCCGCTGACCACGCGCCTGCGTGGGGCGCAGCTTTATAACATGACCCCGCCGACACAGGGCTTCGCGTCCTTGCTGATACTGGCCCTGTACGACCGGTTGGGGGTTAAGGGACACGACCATTTCGACCATCTGCACGGCCTGATCGAAGCCACCAAACAGGCGTTTTTGCTGCGTGATCAGCATATTGGCGACCCGGCCTATATGGATTTCGATGCGCAGGCCCTGCTGTCCGACGCAGCGGCGCTCGACGCGCTGGCGGCGACCATCGACCGCGCACAGGCCCTGCCGTGGCCCTATGAGCCGCAACAGGGCGACACGGTGTGGTTCGGGGCTATTGATGCCGAGGGTCGTGCCGTCACCGCCATTCAGAGCACCTATTTCGAGTTCGGTTCGGGCCTCGTCCTGCCGGAAACGGGCATTATCTGGCAGAACCGCGGGGCGTCGTTCCGTCTGGCCGAAAGCGGCTGGAATGCCCTGAAACCGGGGCGCAAGCCGTTCCATACGCTCAATCCGGCGCTGGCCGTCTTTGAGGACGGGCGGGTGATGAGCTACGGCACGATGGGCGGTGAGGGACAGCCGCAGACGCAAGCCGCTGTTTTCAGCCGTTACAACGCCGGTATGTCCTTACAAGCCGCCCTCACCGCGCCGCGCTGGCTTCTGGGCAAGACCTGGGGCGAGGAGAGCGTCTCGCTCAAGCTTGAAGGCCGGTTTGAGACGGAGTTAATTGAGAACTTAAAGAAAGCGGGACATCAGACGGAAATCGTAGCTAATTTCACCTCTATGATGGGCCATGCCGGGGCGCTGGTGCGTCATGCGGATGGGCGTATCGAAGGGGCCACTGATCCGCGTTCAGACGGCGGGGTGGCGGCATGGTAGAGGTGGCCGCATGGTAGAGGTGGGCGGATACCGCGCCGTTGCCCGCTGCGACGCCCTCAGACGCCCGCCGTTCAGCGAGGCGGCGGACAGCCTGTTCCGCCCCTACCTCAGCGAGGCGCACCGCGCGACGCTGGCGCAACTGCGCGAGTGGATGGAGGCGGCGGGGATGGCCGTGCGCCTCGATCCGGTAGGCAATCTGATCGGGCGGTATGAGGCCGCCACTATACCTCCCCAGCTTGCTGGGGAGGGGGACCGCACGATGCGCGCAGCGCGAGATGCGGTGGTGGGGGCCGACTCCGATGTTAACCCCACCCCCCGCCGGTCGGCGGGTACCTCCCCTGAAATCAGGGGAGGGGCTAAATCCCTCATCCTCGCTTCGCACATCGACTCGGTGCGCGACGCCGGGGCCTATGACGGGCCGCTGGGGGTCATGCTGGCAATCGATGTCGTGGCCGCCCTTCACGCGCAAAAGAAGCGTTTGCCGTTCGCCATCGACCTCTATGCCTTTGGCGACGAGGAGGGCTCGCGCTTTCCGGCCTCCATGCTCTGTTCGCGCGCCGTGTGCGGGCAGGTGGAGCGGGCCCAGCTTGATGTCGCCGACCGCGACGGCATCAGCTTAGCCAGGGCGCTGAGCGATTTCGGACTGGATATCGAGCGTTTTACGGACGCCTGCCGCGACCCGTCCGAGCTGATCGGCTATGTCGAAGCCCATATCGAACAGGGCCCGGTGCTGGAGGCCGAAGGGCTGGCGCTGGGGGTGGTCACCGCCATTGCCTGTCAGAGACGCTATGCGGTGACGGTCACGGGCGTCGCCGGTCACGCCGGGACCAACAGCATGGCCCTGCGCCGGGACGCGCTCACCGCCGCAGCGGAAATGGCGCTGGCGGTCGAAACCGTAGGCCGCGCCGGGCCGGACGATCTGGTGGCCACGGTCGGGCGGTTCAATGTCGCCCCCAATGCCCCCAATGTGGTGCCGGGCGAGGTGGTCTTCACCATCGACGTGCGGGCGGGCGAAGAGGCTCCGCGCAACGTCGCCGCTGAGGCCATCCTCAGCCGTATCGAGGCCATTGCCGCCGCTCGCGGGGTGACGGTGGCGCACCAGCTTATCCACGACCTGCCCGCCGCACCGTGCGACCCGTCAATGATGGATTTTCTGTCGCAAGCCGTGCGTAAGGCCGGTCATACGCCGCGCCGTCTGGTGTCCGGCGCGGGCCATGACGCCATGGCCTTTGCCGGTGTGACGCCCACCGCCATGCTGTTTATTCGCTGCAAGGACGGAATCAGCCACAATCCTTTGGAAGCCGTCGAGCCGGCCGACGCCGAAGCGGCGTTTCAGGCCCTGCTCGGCCTTGTACTCAAACTGGGGGAAGCCTCCGCATGACCGACTATTTCGGTGAGATCAATCCGCCGCAACGCCTGCTGATGGGGCCGGGGCCGGTCAACGCCCACCCGCGCGTGCTGCGTGCCATGTCGGCGGACCTTCTGGGGCAGTTCGACCCCGAAATGACCGCCTATATGAACGAGACCATGGCGCTCTATCGGCAGGTGTTCCGCACGCATAACCGCTGGACCTTCCTGATCGACGGCACGGCGCGGGCGGCGATTGAGGCGGCGCTGGTGTCGCTGATCACGCCGCAGTCAAAGGTGCTGATCGTGCGCTTTGGACGCTTTGGTTTGCTGCTGACCGAGATTTGCGAGCGGCTCGGCGCGGCCTATGCGACGGTGGATGCGCCCTGGGGTGAGGTGGTGCCGATGGCCGCCATCCGCGAAAAGGCGCTGGACTACCGTCCGGATGTGATTGCCTGCGTGCACGGCGACACGTCTACCACCATGGCGCAGCCGCTGGACGGGCTGGGCGAGTTGTGCCGTGAGATCGGGGCCTTTTCCTATGTCGATGCCACGGCGACGCTGGGCGGGATGCCCATTGAGACCGACGGCTGGGGCGTCGATATCGTCACGGCGGGCTTGCAAAAATGTCTGGGCGGGCCGTCAGGATCGGCGCCGATCACGATTTCCGACCGCGCGGCCGAGTTCATCTTTTCGCGCCGCCACACCGAAAAGGGCATCCGCGCCGCCGATGCCGAAGACGGCCACCGCCCGCGTATCGGCTCCAACTATTTCGATCTGGCCATGATCATGGACTACTGGTCGGAAAAGCGGCTGAACCACCATACCGAGGCCACGACCATGCTTTACGGGGCGCGCGAATGCGCCCGCGTGGCGCTTCAGGAGGGGCTTGAGGCGCGCTTTGACCGCCATACAAGGGCCGGGGCGGCCATGACGGCGGGGCTGCGCGCTATGGGGCTGAGCGTCTATGGCGACGACCGCTACCGCATGACCAATGTGACGGGCGTGTACATCCCCAACGGTCTTGATGGCGAGCGTGTGCGTCAGCGGATGCGCGAAGACTTCGAAATCGAGATCGGTACGGCCTTTGGCCCCTTGCAGGGGCAGATCTGGCGTATCGGGGCCATGGGGTATAACGCCATGAAGTCCAAGGTCCTGACGACCCTGGCCGCCCTTGAGGCCTGTCTGGTCGCCGAAGGGGTGGCGGTCAATCTGGGGGCCGCGGTCCCCGCCGCGCGGGAGGTGTGGGGATGACCCCGCGTGACCTGATCGGCTATGGCCCGACACCCCCTGACGCGCAGTGGCCCGACGGCGCGCGCATCGCTGTGCAGTTCGTCATCAATTACGAAGAGGGCGGCGAAAACTCGGTCCTCAATGGTGACAAGGGGTCTGAGGCCTTCCTGTCCGAAATGGTCGGCGCCCAAAGCCATATCGGCGCGCGGGCCATGGCCATGGAAAGCCTCTATGAATACGGCGCGCGCGCCGGTTTCTGGCGACTGCACCGCATATTTACCGAACGCAAGGCCCCGGTCACCGTCTATGGCGTGGCCACGGCGATGCAGATGAACCCGGCGGCGGTTGAGGCCATGCTGACCGCCGACTGGGAGATCGCCAGCCACGGCTACCGCTGGATCGACTATCAAAACGTGCCGGAAGAGGTGGAGCGCGACCATATCCACAAGGCCATAGAGCTGCACACTCAACTGACCGGGGCGCGGCCTCTGGGTTGGTATCAGGGGCGCACCTCGCCCCAAACGGCGCGGCTGGTGGTCGAGGAGGGCGGCTTTATCTATGACGCCGATTCCTACGCCGACGATCTGCCCTATTACGACACGCGATACGGCCTGAAAAACGATGGAACCGCCCAACTGATCGTGCCCTATACGCTGGACGTCAACGATATGAAGTTCGTGGCCTATAACGGCTTTGCCGATGCCGAACCCTTCTATCGCTACCTGCGCGACACCTT
>NZ_JAIWNX010000300.1 GCF_020217185.1 Asticcacaulis sp. | reverse complement strand
CGATCAGTTGTACGCCGAGGGCAGCCGCATGATGTCCATTGGCCTGCATGGGCGCATTGCGGGTAAGCCGGCGCGGGCTGCCGCCGTGGCGCGCTTCCTCGACTACGTGCTGAGCCACGACAAGGTGTGGGTGGCGCGCCGCATCGACATCGCCCGTCACTGGCTGAAGGTGCATCCCTATGCAGCTTAATGATCCTGTTTTCCTGAAAGAGGTGACCGACGCCTTCTACGCCTATGAGGCGGCGCTGATGGCCGACGACATCCCGGCCATGGACCGCCTGTTTCGTGAGGCACCGGAAACCATCCGCTTTGGCGTGGGTGAGGTGCTGTATGGCATCGACGCCATCCGCGCCTTCCGCAAAGGCCGGGGCGGCTCGCCGCAGCGCAAACTGGGACGGGTCGAAATCACCGTCTATGGCGACGCCTTCGCCACCGCCCATGCTGAGTTTTTCTGGGACAATTCCGACCGGAGGGGGCGTCAGTCTCAGGCCTGGGTGCGTTTTGCCGACGGCTGGAAGGTGGTGTCGGCGCATGTGTCGATTGAGGGGGCGACGTCATGAGTGATTTCAACCAATTGACTCGCAAAGCCTTTATCGAACGCTTTGGCCTGTTGTTCGAACACAGCCCGTGGATCGTGGCGCAGGCCGAGACGATGCGGCCGTTCAAAGATTTGGCGGCCCTGCACGCCGGGTTGATGAAGGTGGTGGCGCACGCCGGGCCGGAGGCGCAACTGGCCCTGCTGCGCGCCCACCCCAAGCTGGCCGACAAGGCGCAGGTGAAGGCCGGTCTGACGAAGGAGTCGGCTTCGGAACAGGCATCGGTGGGGCTCAATGCCCTGACGGAGGCCGAATTTGCGCGGTTTCATGAGTTGAACACCGCCTATGAGGCGCGCTTTGGTTTCCCCTTTATCCTCTGTGTGCGGCTGGCCGGGGGTAAGGCGGATATCCTTGCAGCGATGGAGTCGCGGCTCGGCAACGACCCGCAGACAGAGTTTAGCACGGCCCTGGCTGAGGTGGATAAGATCGTCTGGCTGCGCCTCAAAGATGTGGAGGGCGCATGAGCCTCGAAGCCCATAATGCCCGCGTTCGGCACGATCTTGAGGCGCTGTGCTATCCCGGCAGCGACTGGCTGAGCCCGGCGACGCATCCGGAAGGTCCGGTGCACGACGTCATCATCATCGGCGGGGGGCAGTCGGGCCTCAGCGCCGCCTTCGCGCTGAAGCGCGAGCGCATCCACAACCTGCTGATCCTCGATGAGAGCGCCGAAGGCTTTGAAGGGCCGTGGGAAACCTATGCCCGCATGATGACCCTGCGCACGCCCAAGGGCATCACCTCGATAGATATGGGCGTCCCCTCCCTGACCTTCCGCGCCTTCTGGGAGGCGCAGCACGGGGCCGAAGGCTGGGCGAGGCTTGACAAGATTCCGCGGGGCGACTGGATGGCCTATCTGCGCTGGTACCGCCGCGTGCTGGACCTGCCGGTCAGAAACGGCGTGCGGGTCAGCGATATCGAGCCCATAGACGGCCTGTTCCGCGTACACGCTTCGGATGGCAACTATCTGGCGCGCAAGGTCATTCTGGCCACCGGGATTCAGGGCGGCGGCGGCTGGCATACGCCGCAGATGATCAGGGGCCTGCCGCGTCACCTCTACGCCCACACCTCTGAGGCCATCGACGTGGCGGCGCTGAAAGGCAAGCGTATCGGCATTTTGGGGGGCGGGGCCTCGGCCTTTGACAATGCCCACCATCTGCTCGATGCCGGGGCCGCCGAAGCGCACGTCTTTGTGCGGCGTGAGGCCCTGCCGCGTATCAATCCCATCCGGCACATGGAGGCGGCGGGCCTGATCCCGCGCTTTGCCGCGCTCAGCGACGGCGAAAAATACGCCGCCATGTCGCACTTTTTCAAATTCAATCAACCGCCGACCAATGACACCTTCAATCGGGCGGCGGCCTTTGCAGGCTTCCATCTGCATACGGGTTCGCCCTGGCAAGGCGTGCGCGAAGACGGCGGGCAGGCGGTGGTGATGACGCCCAAGGGCCAGCACGCCTTCGACTTTCTGGTCATTTCCACCGGTCTGGTCACCGATCCGGCGTTGCGGCCCGAACTGCGGCGGCTGGAGCCGGGCATTGCGCGCTGGGCCGATGTCTATACGGCCCCGGAGGCGATCAGGAACCCGCTGCTTGACGCCCATCCCTATCTGGGCGCAGGCTTCACCTTCACCGGGCGCGACCCTGAGTGGCAGGCCAAACTGCATGGCCTGTTTGCCTTCAACTATTCGGCCCTGATCAATTTCGGCCTGTCGGCCTCGGCCCTGTCGGGGCTGAAATACGCCCTGCCGAAGCTGGCCAGCGCCGTGGCCGATCAGTTATTCCTCGATCAGAAAACGGCCTGCCTCGACGCCTATTTTGCCTATGATGAGCCGGAATTTGTCGGCGAGTGGAGCGCCTCATGAGCCTTTCGACCCACGTCCTCGATACGGCCCACGGCACCCCGGCCCAGGGGGTCGGGCTGCACCTCCTCAGTGGGCGCGAAGTGCTGTTTGCCGGAAAAACCGACGCCGATGGCCGCTGCCCGGAGTTGCGCGACCTGAGCCTGAGCGCGGGGCTGTACCGGCTGGAATTCGATGTGGCCGACTATTTTCGGGGTAAGGGCGTCACGCTGGCTGAACCGCCGTTTCTCGACCGCGTGGGCATCGACTTCGGCATGGACGGGGTGGGGCATTACCACGTGCCGCTGCTGGTCAGTCCCTATGGTTATTCGACCTACAGGGGGAGCTGATGGGGAGTGCACGCCATGCCCGATAAACTCCGCTTCTATCTCGATGGTGAAATCGTCACCCTGTCCGGCATCGACCCGACGCAAAGCGTGCTCGACTGGCTGCGCTACACGGCACGGCGCACGGGCAGCAAGGAAGGCTGCGCCGAAGGCGACTGCGGGGCCTGTACGGTGCTGGTGGGCGAGCTTGAGAACGCGCGCCTAAACTGGCGTGCGGTGAATGCCTGTATCCTGTTCCTGCCCATGCTGGACGGCAAGGCGCTGATGACCGTTGAAAGCCTGAAAGGCGCGCATCCGGTGCAATCGGCAATGGTTGATTTGCACGCCTCGCAGTGCGGCTTCTGCACGCCGGGCATTGTGATGTCGCTGGTCGGGCGTTCGATGGGGGCTTGCGGCACGGCGGGGGCCGAGCCGGCGGAGGTTTTGGCCGGAAACCTGTGCCGCTGCACGGGCTACGGCCCGATCCTCAAGGCCGCCGAACAGGTGGCATCAGTGCCGTTTGACGACGCGCCCATCCGTGAGGCGCTGTTGAAACTCCGCCGCGACACCCTGTTGGTCCTCAGCTACGAAGACCCGCTGGCCGGGCTGACGCGGCGGGCCTATGTGCCGCGCAATGTCGATGATCTGGCGGAAATCCTTATCGAAAACCCTGATGTGCGGCTGATCGCCGGGGCCACCGATGTCGGCCTGTGGGTCAGCAAGCAACACCGCGCCCTGCCGGAGGTCGCCTTTATCGGCCACCTGATGCGCGACATCGAGGTGACGCCGCAGGGCGTGCTACTGGGCGCCGGTGTGCGCTATTCTGAAGCGCGTGCGGCGCTGGCCGACCTGTCGCCCGATCTGGGCGAACTGATCCGCCGCATCGGCGCGGTTCAGGTGCGCAATGCCGGCACCATCGGCGGCAATATCGCCAATGGCTCGCCCATCGGGGACATGCCGCCCGCCCTGATCGCGCTGGGGGCCGAACTGACCCTGCGCCGGGGCGAGACGCGCCGCACCCTGCCGCTGGAGGCCTATTTCCTCGACTACGGCAAACAGGACCGTCAGCCCGGTGAGTTCGTCGAAAGCGTCTTTGTGCCCGCGCCGAAAGCCGGCGATGTGGTGCGTATCGTCAAGCTGTCCAAGCGCTTTGATTCCGATATTTCGGCGGTCTGCGTCGCCGTGCATCTGCGCGTTGACGGGGCGGTGGTGCAGGGCGCGCGGCTGGCCTTTGGCGGCATGGCGGGCACCCCCAAACGCGCCGCGCACGCCGAGGCCGTCCTGACCGGTCACCCGCTGACGCCGGAGCGGCTGGCAATGGCGGCCGAGGCGCTGCGCGCGGATTTCACCCCGCTCAGCGATGTGCGTGGCTCTTCGGACTATAGATTAGCTGTTGCCGGTAATATACTGAAAAAACTATGGTTTGAGATTAAAAATCAAGGCGGCGATGTGCTGGGGGTGGCGCATGGCTGAGCACGCGCCCCCCCCCCCAAATTCATACCCCAAAGGTCCATACGTCTCTGGCCCACGACAGCGCGCCCCTACACGTCAGCGGCACAGCCCTCTATGCCGATGACGTGGCCGAACCGGCGGGGATGCTGCATCTGGCCTTTGGTCGCGCTCCGCACGCCCACGCGAAGATCGTAAGTCTGGACCTCAGCGCCGTGCGCGCCGCGCCGGGCGTGGTCGCCGTCTTCACCGCCGCCGACATCCCCGGCGACAACAATGTTGCGCCGGTGGCCAAAGACGACCGCCTGCTGGCCGCCGATGAAGTGGTGTTTATGGGGCAGCCGGTGTTTCTGGTTGCGGCCACCTCGGCCAAGGCGGCGCGTGTGGCGGCGAAGCTGGGCCGCATCGACTACGAAGCCTTGCCCGCCCTGTTGACCATTGCCGAGGCGAAAGCCGCCCACAGCCTGATCGAGGCGTCGCAGGTGATGCGTCGCGGCGATATGGCCACGCTTGCGGCCGCGCCGCATCGGATCCAAGGCGCGCTGGAGATCGGCGGGCAGGATCACTTCTACCTCGAAGGCCAGATCAGCGTCGCTACGCCGATGGAGCAGGGCGGGGTGCACCTTCTGTGTTCGACGCAGCATCCGTCTGAGGTGCAGCATCTGGTGGCGCACCTTCTGGGCGTCACCTCCGCCGATGTGACGGTTGAGGTGCGGCGCATGGGTGGCGGCTTTGGCGGCAAGGAGACGCAGGCCTCGCTGTTTGCGGCGGCGGCGGCCTTGGTGGCGGCCAAGACGGGTCGCCCGGCCAAGTATCGCGCCGACCGCGATGAGGATATGCAGATTACGGGTAAGCGGCACGATTTCACCGCTGACTACGACGTGGCCTTTGATGACGAGGGGCGTATCCGGGCCCTGCGGCTGGAGCTGGCCTCGCGCTGCGGCTGTTCGACCGACCTGTCGCCGGCGATCAATGACCGGGCCATGTTCCACGCCGACAACTGCTATTTCCTTGAAAATGTTGAGATCGTCTCGCATCGCTACCGCACCCATACTGTTTCCAATACCGCCTTTCGCGGCTTTGGCGGGCCGCAGGGGATGCTGGCCATCGAGCGGGTGATGGACGCCATTGCCCTGCATCTGGGGCGTGATCCGCTGAGCGTGCGCCAGACCAACTTTTACGGCCCGAAGCGCAATCTAACGCCGTATCAGATGGCGGTGACAGATTTCGTTGCCGACCGCCTCGTTGAGGCGCTGAAAACGGCCGCCGATTACGAGGCGCGCAAGGCCGAAATCGACACCTTCAACGCGTCGCATCCCTATCTGCGGCGCGGCATTGCCTGCACGCCGGTCAAGTTCGGTATCTCCTTTACCACCAGCCACCTCAATCAGGCGGGGGCCCTGGTCCACGCCTATGTCGATGGCTCGATTGCGCTCAATCACGGCGGCACCGAGATGGGGCAGGGGCTGAATACCAAGGTGGCGCAGATCGTCGCCGACGTCTTCGGTCTGGGGCTGGAGCGCATCCGCATCACATCAACGCGCACGGACAAGGTGCCCAATACCTCGGCCACGGCGGCCTCCTCAGGGACGGACCTCAACGGCTGGGCGGCGTGGAACGCGGCCAATACCATCCGCGAACGGCTGGCCGGGCTGATGGCCGCGCGCAACGGCGTGGCGGCAGACAGCGTGGTGTTTGAAGGCGGCGTGGTGCGCGCGGGCGACGAGGCGCTGGGCTTTGCCGAGGTCTGCCGATTAGCGCATTTCAACCGGATTTCGCTGTCGGCCACGGGCTTTTACGCCACGCCGAAAATCCATTACGACCGCAAGACGCACACCGGGCGGCCCTTCCTCTACTTCGCCTATGGGGCGGCGGTGTCAGAGGTGGTCATCGACACCTTTACCGGTGAGCATAAGGTTCTGCGCGCCGATATCCTGCATGATGTCGGGCGCTCCATCAATCCGGCGCTCGATCTGGGTCAGATTGAGGGCGCCTATGTGCAGGGGCAGGGCTGGCTGACCTTTGAGGAGTTGGTCTATGACGCCAGAGGGAGGCTTCTGACGCACGCCCCTTCGACCTATAAAATCCCCTGCGCCTCCGACCGGCCCGCCGTGATGAATATCCACCTGTGGCGGGCGGGCGACAACCGCGAACCGACCATCCACCGCTCCAAGGCCGTGGGCGAGCCGCCCTTCATGCTGGCCAACAGCGTGTTTTCGGCCCTGACCTATGCGGTGGCAGCGGCGACCGGTGACCCTCGCCCGACGCTCGATGCCCCGGCGACTCCGGAACGTATCCTGCGGGCGGTAAAGGGGAGTGGGCTGTGAACTGGGTCGTCAAAGCCCTTGATCTGTTGGATAAAGAACCGCTGGCCATGGTCTCGCTGCTGGCCGTCGAAGGCTCGACGCCGCGCGAGGCCGGGACGCGCATGCTGGTCACGGCAAAGGCCATTTACGGTACGATTGGCGGAGGCAATCTGGAGTTTCAGTGCATTGATCAGGCGCGGCTGGCCCTGAAACACCCCCCCGGCACCTGGCGCATTCAGGACTATCCGTTGGGGGTGCTGCTGGGGCAATGCTGCGGCGGCCGCGTGCGGGTGATGATCGAGCACCTCGACCCGGCGGAGATGGGTTGGCTGGAGGCCGTGCGCGGCCTTGATAGCTTTACCTTGCGCAGCGATCTGCACGCCGGTGGGGTCCGCCGCCGCCTGAGCGAAGAGGTGCCCAATGTGTTGGCGCGCGGCCCGGTGCCGGTGGTCGGGGATCATCTGATCGAGCGCATGGGTCAACCCTTGACGCCGGTGCTGATGTTCGGTGCGGGCCATGTCGGCATTGCCATTGCGCGCGTGCTGGAGGGCCTGCCGTTTCACCTGCGCTGGTGCGATGACCGCACCGATGTGCCGCAAGGGGTGCTTATTGGCGATGCTCAGACCCTGTGCGTGGAGGCCGAGACGGGGGCCGGCCTGACCCTGATCCTGACCCACGACCACGCGCTCGATTACGAGCTGACCAAGGCGGCGCTGCGCTCGCCCGCGCACTTTATCGGCCTGATCGGCTCGGCCACCAAGCGCGCCCGCTTCTTCAGCCGTTTGCGCAAGGATGGCTTTGCCGAAGACCAGATCGCGCGTATCACCTGCCCCATCGGCCTGCCCGGCATTACGGGCAAGGCCCCGGAGGTGATCGCGGTTGCCGTCGCTGCGCAGTTGCTTCAAATTACAGATAAAATCCGCACCCTGACCGAGGATACCCGTCATGACCAAACCCTTCCCGTCGCTTGACGCCTTTATCGCCGGTCTGCCCAAGGCCGAACTGCACCTGCATATCGAAGGCTCGCTGGAGCCGGAACTGATGTTCGCGCTGGCGCAACGCAACAAGATCGCCCTGCCGTTCAAATCGGTCGAAGAGGTGCGCGCGGCCTACGAATTTTCCAACCTTCAGGACTTCCTCGACATCTACTATCAGGGGGCCGATGTCCTGCGCACGGAAGACGACTTCCACGACCTCGCCAAGGCCTATTTCGACCGCGCCCACGCCGACAGCGTGCGCCACGCTGAAATCTTCTTCGACCCGCAAACCCATACCGACCGCGGTATCCCGATGTCGGTGGTGATGGACGGCCTGACCTCGGGCATGAAGGCGGCCGAAACCGAATACGGCCTGACCTCCAAACTGATCCTGTGCTTCCTGCGCCACCTCGATGAGGACGCGGCCTTTGCGACCTTAAAGGCCGCCGAGCCGTTTCTCGACCGCCTGACCGGGGTCGGGCTCGACTCGTCCGAAGTCGGTCACCCACCATCGAAATTCGCCCGCGTGTTTGAGGCCGCCGGCGCTCTGGGCCTCAAAAAAGTCGCCCATGCCGGCGAGGAGGGGCCGCCCGACTACGTCCACGAAGCGCTGGATATCCTCAAGGTGGACCGTATCGACCACGGCAACCGCTCGCTGGAAGACGCGCACCTGACTTCGCGGCTGGCGCGTCTGGGCATGACGCTGACCGTCTGTCCGTTGTCGAACCTCAAACTGTGCGTGGTCAACGACATGGCGCAGCACCCCATCCGCACCATGCTGAACAAGGGGCTGCGTGCCACGCTCAATTCCGACGATCCGGCCTATTTCGGCGGCTATGTGAACGACAACTACCGCGCCGTGGCGGCGTCGGGTCTGGTCGATCGCGACGACCTGATCACCCTGGCGCGCAATTCGTTTCTGGGGTCCTTCCTCAGCGATGCGGAGGTGTTTAAGCATCTGGACGAAATCGAGGCCTATGCGACTGAAACCGCCCTCCCGGCATAGCGGAGAGGGGCGTTCACTGGCTCGACACCTCCCCCGTAAACAGGGGAGGAGGAAAGAAAAATGACCACACCCCGTTCTTTCAAAGGCACCTTCTTCCACGCCCCCATCTGCGGCGGCATTGAGGTCCTGCGCGATACCCTGATCCGCTGCGACGCGGAGGGCCGCATCCTTGAGGTCCTGCGCCCCGACGCGCCGACCTATGCCGAAGCCCTGTCCGAAGACCGCGCCGCCGGGCGGCTGGAAACCCTACCAGAGGGCACCTACGCCTTGCCGGGCTTTTGCGACCTGCACATCCACGCCCCGCAGTGGCCGCAACTGGGCAAGGCGCTGGACGTGCCGCTGGAGGTCTGGCTGCAAAAACACACCTTCCCGCTGGAAGCGCGCTATGCCGACCTGTCATTCGCGCGCCGCGCCTACGAAGGGCTGGTGGATGACCTCCTGTCGAACGGCACCACCACGGCGCTCTATTTCGCCACCCAGCATCAGGACGCCACGCGCCTGCTGGCCGACATCTGCCTGACCAAGGGCCAGCGCGCCCTGATCGGCAAGGTGGCGATGGACAATCCGGAGCAATGCCCGGACTTCTACGTCGAATCCACCGACGCCGCCCTGCGCGGCACCGAAGCCTTTATCGAGCATGTGCGCAGCCTCAACAGCGCGCGCGTCAAGCCGGTGGTCACGCCGCGCTTTATCGCCTCGTGCACCGATGCGGCGCTGGAAGGGCTGGGCGACATCGCCCGCCGCTGCGGCTGCCACGTTCAGACCCACTGCTCCGAAAGCGACTGGGAACACAATTACGTCCTCGATCGCCACGGCCGCGAAGATACCGACAGTCTGGACCGTTTCGGCCTTTTGACACGGCACACCGTGCTGGCCCACGCCAACTTCATCTCCGACGCCAATATGCAGACCATCCATGACCGCGGCGCCGGCGTCGCCCATTGCCCGCTGTCCAACTACTACTTCTCCAACGCCGTCTTCCCCCTCAAACGCGCGCTGGAAAAAGGCGTGCGCGTCGGCCTCGGCACCGATATTTCGGGCGGGCCGTCGGCCTCGATCTATGACAATATGCGCTGGGCCGTCGCCTCGTCCCGCGCCCTGCACGACGGCGTCGATGCGCGCCTGCACTGGGACAACCGCGGCATCCGCGACAGCCAGATCGACTGGCGCACCGCCTTCTATCTCGCCACCAAGGGCGGAGCCGAGGCCCTAGACCTGCCCGTCGGCAGTTTTGAGCCCGGTCGCTATTTCGACGCGCAGCTTATTGATCCGCAGGCCGCCAGCGGGACGATCCGCCTGATCGACGACCTCGATAGCGACGCCGATGTGCTGCAAAAAATCGTCTATACGGCCTCAAAAGCCAATATTGCGCGCGTCTGGGTCGCGGCTGAGCGCGTCGTCGGATCGGTATAAGGATTCCGGGGTCAGTTGACCCCGGACCCCGGATGTGGGTGCGCGATTTCTGCGGGCGGTGTGCGGGGCGAGGGAAGATTTTAGCCACGAAACGTA
>NZ_JAIWNX010000299.1 GCF_020217185.1 Asticcacaulis sp. | reverse complement strand
GCGGTATGACAAAAATCCCCTCAACTTCCTTGCCGCTGTCAAGATTTTAGCCTCTCGCATCTGGATCAGAGCGTTATGAGTCTACGGCCTAGCACGCGTGCGTTCCCTGGTGACGGAACACCCCCATCTCCTGCATGAGGCGGCACTCATCCGACCCGACAGCAGTTGGGGGCCGCCTATGAGCTATGCTGCAAATCTTGGCCGCGACCGCATCATAGAAGCCCTACATGAAATGGGTGCCAAGGATCTGGAAAAAGCGCTTGACCGGGCGGTCCTGCAATCCCGCATCGAAACGGCCCGCCTGCTGCACAGGTTGATGGGAAACCCCCGTGCACCTGCCGCGCTTCTGGTCAATGCGGCCTATACGCTTAGCGTCGAAGGTACGGCATTTGCACTGGAAAACGGGGCACCCGTTGTGGCGGCCAATGGACGCCGGCTGGCTCCTGTGGATGTGGTTCTTGAAACAGACTCGCGTAATCCCACCGCTAAATCGGCTATTCTTGACATGTATGTTGCGCATGGTCTGATCTTACCCGACACGCCGCCGATGGCATTACACAGAGGCCGTGTCGATATGCTTGAAGCGCACCTCGCGCGTGACCCGGACCTTTTGACCCGGACCTTTGCGTTCGAGGAGATATATCCGCCTGAGCTTGGGTGTCATGACGAAGTGATGGCAACGCATGGCACACCCTTAGGTGGGACCACATTGCTGCATATGGCGATCGACTATGACGAAATGGAGATTGTGAGGTGGTTGTTGGCGCAGGGCATGCCGGTCGATACGCGCGCGGCCATCGACCCAGATGGCTTCGGAGGCCATACAGCTCTGTTCGGCACCGTCGTGGCGCAACCCCATGTGAAGATGAATCGGCAAAAAGGGCCCTACATCGCAGCTACGACTAAACTACTTCTGGATCACGGCGCTGATCCCAATGCGCGCGCATCGCTTCGTAAGCAGGTGCATCCGGGCTATCTGCCCGACGACAGAATGCACGAATATCACGACGTAACGCCACTGAGCTGGGGGCAGCGGTTTCATTTTCGCGCACTGGTCAGCCAACCAGCGATGGAACTGATTTCAGCGGCTGGCGGAAAAACATAAACCATCAACGGCCACAGTGCGCACTCGAACATCGCCCGGCGACAGGTTTAATCTACAGCCGCGGGGGGTGTTGCATTAAACGATACGCTTACGCATAAGCCACACACCCCCACCGCCGAGACCGGCACTTAGGGCCGCTAGTGTCAGCAGATAAAAGCCACCGATCCCACCGCCATAGGAACGGGGCTCAAAGCGGGGCACCTTGGCGTATTCGGGCTCAGGAAAGGGCGTCTTGTTGAAAATATAGGGGTAGTAGAAGCGGCGCAGCGCCGTATGGAAGGTCTTGATCTGATCCTGATAGCTCAGATAACCGCGGATATCCGTATCGCCCAGTCGCTCCATCGCCGCCTGCACACCGACCGACGGCAAGAGATAGCCTACGCCTTCGGCCAGCGCCTGACGCTGCAGGATTCGACCGCGATAGGTGGCGACGTCCGCCGCCACGCTTTCATCGCCGACGTGGTGAAAAGCGAAATACCATTTCCATTCAAAGGTTTTACCCAGCGGGGCCGTGGCCTTCCATTCGGGATGAGAGTGGAAGAAGCGCTGCATCGTCAGGTCTTTGGGCACTTCCCAGGCCCCATGTACTAATTGCCGATGCTTGAGCACGATATCGACGCCCTGCGGCACCGGCACACTGCGGCTGATGGCGATATGGGCAAGGGTCGGCGCGACCAGCACCAGAATGACCCACTGACTCAGCAGCACCAACGCGTTGATGCGCGAGCCGAAGCCGAAGGCCGCCGTCAGCAGGCACAGCGCCGTCCAGAACATCACATAAAGCGCGATCAGGGCGACACCACCCATAACCCCCGCAACCGGCGCCTGAGCGATTACGGCCCCGGCGACAAAAGGCACCGCCACGGCCGCAAAAACCAGAGCGCTGCGCAGGGCCGCCCGTCTCAGCCACAAGGCGATGCCAGCCTTTGGGGCGGCGCGCAGCAGGCTGAGACGGCCGCTTTCCGCCTCTCCGGAGACCAGATCATGCAGCAACACCACAAGAAACAGCGGCGTCAGATAGACCAGCACGAAGCTCAGATCGAAGCGGCCGGGCAGAGCCAGTTCCGGATTAAAGATATCCCCCTCATACAACTGGGCTTGTAAACCCAACGCGCGTACTCGCAGATTATAGGGCAGGACGTCTCTTTGCCCCAGAGCCGCGAAGGCCAGCCGCGAGGGCGGGTCAAAAGTGTGGTGAAAGCTGTAATAGGCGGCGTAGCCCGCATCCCCCTCCGGACCATAGGCCTTGGCCAGATCGGACATATCATTCTTCTGGAGGGTTTCCAGATGCGCAATGACCGCATTCTGACGCGCGACTTCGTGCAGCCCGCGCGCCACGGCAAAAATGGACAGCACACTGAGCACAATAAGCGCCGCCAGCGTCAGGCGTGAGCGTATCAGCAACAGCCATTCAAAGCGGAGCATCGTCATTTCATCAGCCTTTCCAGACGCAGGGCCGACCACTGACCGAGCCCCAGCAGAACCCCGCACCACAGCGCCAGAACACCCAAAGCCGGACTGAGGCGCTCCAGACGCTCAGCCATAGCCGGCGGTCGGAACACGAAGTCGGGATAGTTGGTCCAGTGGTCGTGCGAGATGCGGTTTTCCCGCGCCTTGTTGGTATCGTCGGCATAGGTCAGGGCCGTGGCCTGCAACTGGTTCAGGTGCTGAACCAGCCCGAAACGGTAGGCTTCACCCTGTTCCAGAAAGGCCTGATAAGCACTCAGATCTGTGCCCGCTCCCGACATGGAGACACGCTGCACGGCCAGCACTGGTGCCAGCAGGCCCACACCGTCCATCAGGCGCGTCTGGGCGTGCTGCTGACCAAAGTTGCGGTCAGCATAGGCCTTGAACAAGGCGCTGGTCATGCGCTCGCCCTCCAGCGCCAGCAGGCCCTTGTAATTCACCGGCAGATCTTCGACGCGCGAAACGCCATAGCTTTTCAGTACCTTTTGCCGGAAGGCATTAAAGTAGGGATCATCGGGATTGTGGCTGTCTCCCATGGCCTTCAGCTCTTTGTGGATGCGGATATCCGTCTCCATCTGAGTCAGCAGCGGGCGCGCATGGGCAATGAGATCAGGCGCTATGCGCGGAACGAAAACGCAGAAAAAGGCCCACAGGGCGATCAGCCCCAGAAGGGCCTCACGACCACGCCGTGCAAAGCGGGAGACAAGAACAATCCCCATCGTCCAGATCAGCAGATAGAGGACGTAACCGGTAAGGATCGCCAGGGTCAGCCCCCAGCCCAGCATCGCCTGCGTGGCCAGCCAACCCAGACTAACCAGCGCCGGCAGCAGGATCAGGCCCGCCACGACGGCCAGACACAACGCCTTGCCCCAAAACATTTGAGGGCCGGTGACCCCTTGCGTCAGGCACAGTACCAGCGTGCCGTTTTCGCGCTCGCGCGCAATGACGCCAAAGCCCAGAAAGATCAGCAGCAGCGGGGCCAGCACCTGAAGACAGAAGGCGGGCGTCAACTGACCAAAACGCACCAGCGAAGTGTTTTGCCGTGTGTCGGAAAAATTGGCGCTGTTCTGGCGATGGCCCTCCAGATAGAGCATCTGCCCGGTAAAGGCATCGACGCCAGGATCAAAGGCCGCCATCGGATTGAGCGGTCGGAAGACAAAGTGCCCGTAATGCACCATGCGGTGCGGGTGGCGGTCAGGCTGCGCATCGAAGGTCTGATTGGCCTCCGACTGATAGGTCTGACGCAGCCCCTGCGCATAGCGGAACTGATCCCAGGCATTGAGAATAGCCATCAGACTGAGGAGTAAAAACAGGGCGGCGCTGATCACGGCCGTGCGGTTGCGCAACAGGGCCCGCCCTTCGTTGAGGGCGATGGTCAAAACCCGGCTCATGCCACCTGCCCCGGCTGCGCGGTCTGATAGGCCTGATAGAGGCGGTTGATATCGAAGCTCCGGTCTTCGCTTTTGTCCGCCACCTGCGTCAGGCGCCCTTCGCTGAGGAAACCGATACGGTCAGCGACCTGTGTGGCCCCCAAAAGATCATGCGTGACCATCAGAATGGCCGTGCCCCGCGCGCGCAAAACATCCAGCAGATCGTGGAATTCGCTGATCGCCCTGGGGTCGAGGCCCGACGTTGGCTCGTCCAGCAAAAGGACCGGCACCTCGCGCGCCACCGCCAGCGCAATCGCTGTTTTCTGCCGCATCCCCTTGGAATAGCCCGAAAGCCGCTGGCCGCGCGCCGCCACGCCAAGCCCCACCGCTTCCAGCGCGCCCTCAATACGCGACGCTTCGGCGGTGACTCCCGCCAGCGTCAGGAGATAGGCGAGGTTTTCCCGCGCGCTCAGATGCTCATAAAGGGCCACATTCTCAGCCACATAGGCCACGTGCGCCCGCGCGGCGGCTGGGTCGGCGACGACATCCTGCCCGGCAAGGGTGACCTCACCGGCAGACGGCTTGAGAAAGCCCAGCAGCACCCTTAGGGTGGTGGACTTGCCCGCACCATTGCCGCCCAGAAGCGCAAATATCTCGCCCCGGCTAACCTCAAGGCTGAGGTCATTGAGAATGGTCCGCCGGCCATAGCCAGCGGAAACCGCCTTCAGGCGAAGGATTGCGCTTTGATCACCCTGTTGCATTTCGGTCATTGCCAACGGCCTCATATATCAGTATCGACGCTCTTATTATGTTATTACGTAACACTTCAAGGGCAAAAATGATGACCTCCCCAACAAAACGCCTCCGCCTGTCTGGCTCCGCCTCGCTGATCGCGCTGGCTCTGAGTGGCGCACTGGCCGGCACAGCCTGCGCCGATGCGCCCGCCGCCGCCGAGGAGCCGACAACGGTTGTGGTGGCCGGTTCACGCAAGGCCGCGGCCAGTATCAAGGGCCTCGATATCGAGCCTTTGCGCCTGCCGCAAAATGTCAAGGTGATCGACGAACACCTGATTGAGGACGCCGGGTTTACCAAGCTGGGGGAGCTTTATGATCTGGCGGGCGGCATGTCGCGGCAGAACAGCTTTGGCGGGGCGTGGGATGCCTACGCCATCCGTGGCTTTTCCGGCGACATCAATCAGGGCCCGGACCTTTTGATCAATCGCTTCAGCGCCAATCGCGGCTTCAATGCCCGCCGCGATGTCGCCACCATCGAACGCTTCGAGGTGCTGAAAGGCCCGGCTTCGGCCCTTTCCGGCAAGGGCGAGCCGGGCGGCTCGATCAATATTGTGACCAAGGCCCCGCTGGACCGGGCGCATTTCGGTGCCGACCTCTCAGCGGGCAGCTTCGCCACCTGGCGCGGCGCGGTGGATACAGGCACGCCTGTCGGGTCGCAGGTGACGACGCGCCTGATCGCAGTGGCGGAACGCTCGGACGGGTTCCGGGACTTTACCCCTTCCGACCGCTGGCTGATCGCGCCGTCGATCGCTTATGCGCCGCGCGACACTCTGCGTTTTCTGTATCAGGGCGAATTCAACCGTGTGAACTTTACCCATGACCGCGGCCTCGTGGCCGTCAATGGTGAGCCGCTGGCCCTGCCCGTCACGCGCTTTCTGGGTGAGCCCAATGATGGCCACATCCATCAGACCAGCACCCAGCATCAGTTAACAGCGACCTATGACCTGTCCGACAGCGTCTCTGTCGAAGGCGGGCTGGCCTATCGCGACGGCGCAATGACCGGCGAATCGACGCACAATCGCCTGTTGCAGGCCGACGGGATCCTGCGCCGGCAATTGCGCATCCACGACTACACCTGGGACGATCTGAGCGGTCGTCTGGAACTCAGCGCGCTGACACAGGCTTTCGGGGCTGAGCATCAGATACGGGCGGGGATCGACGGCTTTGCCTACAACCAGTATCGCAAATTCTGGCGCTTCAACCCGACCGCCGCCAATCCCTATGGCATCAATATCTATAATCCGGTCTATGGCCAGACCAAGCCGGTGGCCCCGCTCAATACTGACAATCACGAAGACCTGAGCGGACGCGCCCTCTACGTGCAGGACCTCATCAGTATTGGCGATCACTGGACCCTGCTTTTGGGCCTGCGCCACGATGACATCGATCAGACCGTGACCAACCGCATGAACAACACTGCGGTAGCGCAGTCGGTGGGGCAGACCTCGCCCCGCGCCGCCGTGACGTACAAGGCGTCAGATAATCTGTCAGTTTATGCCAGTTATGGACGCTCTTTCCGCTACAATCAGGGTGCCGACCGCTTCAACCGTCCCTTTGCCCCCGAAAAGGGCGAAGCCTACGAAATCGGCAGTAAGTTCAGCCTCATAGAGCGCAAGCTGACCGGGACCGTGTCGATGTTCGACATCAGCAAGGACAACATCCTCAGCACGGATCCCGCCGACAATGCCTATCAGGTCGCGCTGGGGTCCGCGCGTTCCAAGGGGCTGGAGTTTGAAACCACCTATGCGCTGAACCGTTCGACCTATGTGACGGGTGTCTATACCTATGTGGACGCCAAGGTGACGCGTGACACCACTGCCGCTCTGGTGGGCGGGCCCCTGAGCAATATCCCCGAACACAGCGGCGCGCTGTTCATCAGCTACGCCCCGGAACAGCACGCGGCCGGGTCTGTGAGCTGGTCCGGAGGGCTGGTGTTCGTCGGTGAACGTGCCGGCGATCCCAATAACAGCGGCTTCCGCCTGCCGTCCTATGTCACAGCACGCGCCAGCGTCGGCTGGCAGGTCAGCGAGACGGTCGAACTGCGTCTTGAAGGTGACAACCTGTTCGACAAGGCTTACATCGAAAATAGCTACGACGCTGTGTGGCTGACGCCCGGAGCCCCGCGCGCTTTGACCCTGCGCCTGCGCTACAGCCTTTAAGGCAAAAGACGGCCCGGTTCGTCATGCCGGGCCGTTTTCATAGCCGCTGTATGGCCGGCTTGCCGTTTTCCACGACAAAGCTGGCCAGAGTCGAAAGCGTGGCCTGGGGGTCGCGGCGGTCCGAAATGACCTGAAACCGCGCCTCCAGCGCCTCCGGCCGCACGGTCAGGGAGACATAGCCCCGGCGGCGGCTTTCAAAATATTTCACATGCGGATTTTCGGGCAGCATGTCCGCAAACACCTCATAGGGCGGGCCGTCATAGGTAATCGATGTCCCGACGAATTCCGTAGCGACGGATCGCGAGGCCGGATCGCGCGAATCGGCCTTCAGTTCAGTCGCCCAGTAGGAATGGATATCCCCGCCCAGCAGCACCGGATTGGACAGTCGCGTCTCCTGCATGGCCGCAATCATACGGTCGCGCGTCGCCGGATAGCCGTCCCAGCCATCGGTCCAGTGCCCCACAATCGCCCGCCCCTCAGCGTCCTTACCTTTCTGACGCAAAGACGCCGCCAGAAGGTCCTGCCCCATCAGGTTCCAGCGCGCCTGAGACTGTTTGAAGCGGTCAAACAACCACTGCTCCTGCCTGAAGCCCAGCATGGTCCGTTTGGGGTCCAGCCGCTCAGAGCAGTCATCGCCGACCACCCGCCCCCGACGGCTCGTCGGTGTCGGACAGGCCGGGGCCGAACGGTACTGGCGACCATCCAGCATATTGATTTCCGCCAGACGGCCGAAACGATACCCCTTATAAAGCCTCAGATTTTGCCCTTTCAGGCGTGACTCACGGCGCAGCGGCATGTGTTCATAATAGGCCTGATACGCCGCCAGTCGCCGCTTCAGGAAACCGGGGTCTTCGGCCACGTCCTGCGGCAACAGACCGCCATAGTCGTTTTCGACCTCATGATCGTCCCACGTCATCAGGCACGAGGTCGTGGCGTGCAGCGTCTGAAGGTCCGCATCCGTTCGATAAAGCGCGTAGCGGTTGCGATAACCGGCCAGATCAGTGGCGTCCGCCGTCTGATCGTGATTGCGCACCTTGCGTTTGGGATCGCTGAAGCTGAACTCGTAGATATAGTCGCCAAGGAACAGCACATAGTCCGGATTTTCCGCCGCCATATGGCGGTAGGCGCTGAAATAGCCGACTTCGTAGTGCGAACACGAGGCCATGGCGAGCCTGAGTTCGCGCACCTGCACATCGGCGTGCGGCAGGGTGCGCCCCCGGCCCATCGGGCTTTGCGCCCCCAGCGCTTCAAAACGATACCAGTAGGGCCGGTCGGGTTGCAGATCACGTAAGGTGACGTGCACCGTATGGGCCGAACGCGGGTGGGTCATCACCTCACCCCGCTGCACGACGCGACGGCCCTCGGCATCGTCATAGACGAACCAGCGCACTGCCACCGGCGCGCTCAGTCCACCCAACCCGTCGGCCGCCAGCGGATCGGGCGCCAGGCGCGTCCAGATGACAAAGCCGTCGTCCCACGGATCACCGGAGGCTACCCCAAGTGTAAAGGGTGGTGCCGCCTGCGACCATGCCGGAGGCACAAGAACAGCGCTTGCAGCCGCCGCTATCCAGGCGCGACGGTTCATTTCGGTGGTCATCATGTGGCAAACCTCAGGAAGAAACGGTTTAAAGCGATGTGCGGAAACGAAGTTCGGCGAAGCCAAAAGTGTGAGGGTTTTCCGCAAAAACATCGCGACAAAACAAAAATTTAGAGCGAAATGGCGATTCCACTGAAAGTCATTTCGCTCTAGTGTCGGTGCGGCAGGCAGGCATTGAAGAGGTGCATGATCGCTAACAGCGCCGCCCCCGTGACGCTCAGGGGCGTTTCCCAGGCTTCGGCCGGCGCATAAAATGCCGCCACGCTGAGCAGCCCCAACCCCGCAAGGGCCATTGCGCTCAGCCCTGCCCGCCGCCAGCCGCCGGAGCGGATCAGGGCAAACAGGCTCACCGGAGCGGCCACCCCCACCAGCACCTGATGGACGAGCGGGGTTTCACTGAACACCCCCAGAAACGGCAGGGCCGCAAACACCAGCGGCATCAGGAGGCAATGCGCCACACACAAGCCCGACAGCCCCATAGCCAGCGCATCAAGGGTTCGGCTTTTGGAAACTTTACGCGCGGCCGACATGAGGCCTCCTTTTCAGTTGCGGTCCGATTGCGTTATATTATAACATATCAAAATTCAAGCACGCATGAGGCTCCCATGACCAAACTTCCCGTGACCGTTCTGTCTGGTTTTCTGGGGGCCGGTAAGACGACCCTCCTCAATCACGTCCTGCGCAATCGCGAAGGCCTGCGGGTGGCGGTGATCGTCAATGATATGAGCGAGGTCAATATAGATGCCGCTCTGGTCAAGGGCGGTGACGCCAACCTGTCACGCACGCAGGAAAAGCTGGTCGAAATGTCCAATGGCTGCATCTGCTGCACCCTGCGCGAAGACCTGCTGGAAGAGGTGCGGGTGCTGGCGCAATCCGGGCGCTTTGATTATCTGCTGATCGAAGGCACGGGCATAGCCGAGCCCATGCCCGTGGCGGCGACCTTCGATTTCGTCGAAGAAAGCGGCGTCTCACTGGCCGATCTGGCCCGCGTCGATACCATGGTGACGGTCGTCGATACGTTCAACTTCCACCGCGACTATGGCTCCTCTGATTTTCTGACTGATCGCGGTGAAAGCCTGGGCGAAGGCGACAACCGTACCGTCGTCAACCTGCTGGTCGAACAGATCGAGTTTGCCGATGTCATCGTGCTGAACAAGCTCGACCTCGTTACCGACGACCAGCGCCGGGATGTCGAAGGCATCTGTCGTCAGTTCAATCCGCTGGCGCGCATAGTCTATGCCGAAAAGGGCGTGGTGCCGCTAAGCGACATACTCAACACGGGTCTGTTCAATATGGAGCGCGCCCAGTCGGCCGCCGGCTGGCGACAGGCGCTGGAGTTCAACAACGTCCCCGAAACCGAAGAATACGGCATATCGAGCTTTGTGTACCGCGCCCGCCGTCCGTTTCATCCGGCGCGGCTGAAGGCGGTTCTCGACCGAGAATGGCCAGGAGTTTGGCGCTCAAAGGGCTTTTTCTGGCTGGCTTCGCGCATGGACTATGTGGGGTCGTGGTCGCAGGCCGGGGCCGCGGCCACTCATGAGTGGGGCGGCTACTGGTGGGCGGCCATCCCGCCGAACCGCCGCCCGAACGACCCGGAGTCGCGCGCCTTTCTGGATCAGGTGTGGCGCGCCCCCTATGGCGACCGGCGGCAGGAAATCGTGCTGATCGGCAAGGGCATGGATCAGGCGGCCCTGAGCGCCATGTTCGATGCGGCGCTGCTGACCCCGGCCGAGTGGCAACGCGGCCCCAAAAGCTGGGCAAAACTGCCTGACCCCTTCCCCGTCTGGGGACGCCAGAGCGAGCCCGCGTGACATGCCGCTGCGCGCAGAAAATCTGGCCGTGCGACGTAGGGACGCCCTTATCGGGCTCCCTGATCTGCGCTTGAGTGCCGGTCAGACCCTGGCCCTGACCGGCCCGTCCGGGGCGGGCAAGACCTCGCTGCTGCTCTGTCTGGCGGGACTGATCGCCCCCGTAAACGGCACGGTGCAGTTGGAAGACAAGCCCCTTTGGCCCAGCAAGGCTATAGATCGCGCGCGTTTACGCGGGCGGCGCATCGGCTTTGTCTTCGCCGACTACCGCCTGATCGACTCCCTTAGCGTTATGGACAATCTTCAGATGGCCCGCGCCAGCGCGCACCTGCCGCTGGATTTCGCGCGCGCCCATCACCTGCTCGACCGGCTGGGCATATCGGCCCTGACAGACCGGCGCGCCGATCGCCTCAGTCAGGGTCAGGCCCAGCGCGTGGCTCTGGCGCGTGCGGTGATGAATGCCCCGGCCCTGATACTGGCCGATGAACCGACGGCGGCACTGGATGAGACCAATGCCGAGGCGCTGTTGTCGCTGCTGATCGATCTGGCGCAGGACGAGGGCACGGCGCTGATCGTCGCCACCCACGACGCGCGGGTGAAGACGCGTCTGGGCTCTGTCGCCGAAGTCGTAACGGGGGCGCTGACATGATGTTCGCGCGTTTCGTACTGGCGGGCTTGTGGCGCCGCTGGGGGTCCACCGCCCTGACCCTGCTGATCGGGGCCTGCGGGCTGGCCGGGCTTATCCTGATCCTGTGGGCCCAGACCGCCCTGCCCGAAGCGGTGAAGGCGCGCATTTCCGAAACCGACATGGTGGTCGGGCCCAAGGCCTCCGGTCTCGACCTCAGCCTGTGCTGCGCCCTGCATCAGACGCCCGCCCCCGGTCTGGTGTCCCTGAATTCCGTCGAAGCCCGCCTGTCCGAGCCGGATCTCAAACCCTATATCCGCGCCAGTGTCCCTATCGCCCTGGGGGACAGCGTCGAAGGCATCCGCATCGTCTGGACGCGACCGGACATCGTTGGCTTCTATCACGCCCGACTGGCACAGGGTCGTCTGTGGACGCAGCCGATGCAGATGGTCGCCGGCGCGCAGGCCGCAAAGACGCTGAACCTGCGCCTTGGTCAGACACTGGGCTCCAGTCACGGACTGGCCGGTGAAGGCGAAGCGCACGCCGCACGCTACACCGTTACCGGCATACTGGCCCCGACGGGCGGCGTTATCGACCACCTTCTGCTGTCCGATCTGGGGTCTATCGCGCGGGTGCACGCGCACGGCCCGGACGCAGACGATCACGACCACGCCGAAGCCACAGACGGTCATCACGTCAATGCCGTTCTGGTCAGCTTCACCTCCCCCGTGGCACTGGCCGCGGCCCCTGCCCTGATCAATCAGAGCGACACCCTGTCGGCCGCCAGCCCGCAACTGGAACTGGCGCGACTGCTCAGCCTCGTGCGCCCGGTCATCTACTTCGCGACGGGGCTGTTTGTGGCCATCGGCGCTTTTGGCGCGCTGGTCCTGACCTTGTCGCTGGTACAGGCGCTGAACCGCCGGGCGCGTGACCTCACTCTGCTGCGGTTTATGGGGGCGACCTCCCTTGATCTCAGCCTGATCTGTCTGGCCGAGGCGCTGCTGATCGTCCATGCGGCGCTGGTGCTGGGCGTGGGGCTCAGCCTGTTGGGACAGTCCGCGCTCACCCACGTCCTGAGCGCCTATGGCCTGTCTCCTCGCCCCGGCCTGCCTGTTGATCAATGGCCCTGGCTCTATGGGGCGGCCCTGCTGACCGCGTGCCTCAGCGCGCTTGTGCCCGCCCTGCGCCTGGTTCTGACCCGTGATGATGAAGGATTCCGCGCATGAGACGCCGCGACCTGATGTTGTTCCTGCCTGCCGCCCTGAGCCTTGCGGCCTGGCGCGAACAGAAGGCTTCGGCCACCGATGGCGAACTCAGCGGCGAGCGCGCCTTTCAGCGCACCCTGCCGCGCTCATCCGACCCTTTGTGGGTGAAGCTGCGCCAGTGCAAGGTCCGCTATAACGCCAAAACCGCCCTCTACAGCCTGACCCCGACGGACGAGGTCAAGGCCCTGATCGGGCAAACCCTGAAGGTCAGAGGCTTTATTATCCCGCTTGATGGACTGGACCTGACGAAGCATTTCCTGATCGGCATCAACACGCCGGTGTGCCTGTTCCACCCGCCGGGCGAGCCCAATGAGGTGATCGAGGTGCGCAGCCTCAAGGCCGTAGCCTGGAACGACAAGCCCCTGACCATTGAGGGGCAGTTCAAGCTGATAAGCAATCCGGAAATGGGCGTCTTTTTCTCTATGACGAATGCCAAGCCCGTTAAGGCGTAAAGTGTTTGTGAAACTGATCATCGCTCATTCGCATCGAGATCCATCATTTGAGAATTACTCCTGCCATCCGGAAAGCGGGTATAGGACCGGTCAGACTTCGCTCTGACCTGAACTGGATTTCAGGTTAACGTCAGCGCGGGAAATGCCAGCCTGCCCGGGCGCAAATCGCATTACAGCCCTAAACTATGCTTCCGGATGGAAGAGACCTACGAGAGGGGATAAGCTGTGGTAAGGTGAAGAGCAAAACGAGTGAGCACTCAATCCTGCATTTGAGAATTAGCGCGGTGATGGGATGGACGGCCTCGGTACCGCGCGCGTCGAGCCATTCACGCAGGGCCTGGCTGTCGTAGCCTTTGTCGGCGACCAATTCAGCGGAGGCCGGCAGGGCCTCGACGCACAGCTTGGCCACCTTGCAATCGTGGACATTGCCGGGTGTCAGGAGCAGGACGTGAGGACGCCCCTTCGCGTCGCAGAGGGCGTGGAGTTTGGTGTTGCGTCCGCCCTTCGTGCGGCCGATACCCTGAGCCAAGCCCCCCCTTTTCCCCCTCCCGCGCAGCGGTGGCCCTTGATGCAGTTGCTGTCGATGAACAGCTGATCCGGCGCATCCTCGGCACCCGCAAGCGCGCTGAAAATGCCCTCCCGATGGCGCGCGTGAGCATAGGGAGACGTCATCGGCGGATGTATTGTCAACCTCGCTCCGGCAAACCGGGGGTAGAGCGGAAGCCCCTCTTAGAGCGAAATGACTTTAAACGGGAACGTCATTCCGCTCTAAATTTTTGTTTTGTCGCGATATTTTTGTTGAAAACCGCTCACACTTTTCGACATATCGCTCTAAGGTTTCGGCGAACGGGCCTGCACCAGGGTATCGACAAGCCGGGTGGCCTGTAGATCACAGCCCTTTTCATACAAAAGACCGACCGAAATCTGATCGGCGCTCTCCACGTTCACTTGGCGAAGGGTAAAGGCTTTATATCCCCCATTCCCGCCTTCCTTGACAGAAACAAAGGTGCTGTTGTTGCTCAACAACACCGCTTCCGGCCATTTTGCAAAAGCCTCTCCGGCGGCAAAGGAAACGCGTCCGGCACTCGAAGATCCTGCCAGCACATAGGCCTGGGCCTTATCCGAGGTGTTGCGCCAAAGCCTGAGGGGGATATCGAAATAACATTGAGCCCCTTCCACATCCAGTCCGATGTCGGTTATCAGCACACCCTGCGGCACAGCCGCTTGTTTGACCCCAACCGTGCGTGAAGCGGCATTGGTCAGGCGATCCGCCGCTTCCACAAAGGCGGTGACTATCTTACGGATCAAGCTGTTATTCTGACGTTGCTGCTTGCGGGCCTGGTCCAGATTTCCGGAAAAACCTTCCGGTAAGTGGATGATTTCCTTGCCTATGTACAACTCCGCCGTCTCTCCTCTGGGAATGTCTATGGACGCGCGTGAACCCACAGACTCGACAGAGGCCCGCAATGTGTCGGGGTTGCGCACAAGATAGGCTTCCTGCGCCAGCACGGGCGTAGCCAGGATTGTCAGTACAAAGCCTGTAATGATGGCGGTATGTTTCATGTCAACATCTCCTTTAGGAAGCCTAACGCTCCCCTAAGATTGTACTGGCCCCATTCAACGATGAAGAAGGACAGGAAAACGGCCACAAAGCAGGCAAAGCCAGCGCTTGCCGAAGGGAGAATAATGCTGAGGCCGGGGATAGCGTAACGCGAAAGTGAAAACAGAGCGATGTCGGCTAGAAAGAGAAAAAAGAAGAAGGCATACAATAACGCCTTGGCTTCCCGCGTCGCCAACGGAAGCATTCGCAAACAAATACCAAATAAGGCAGAACAGAAAAGCAGAATGAGCATTGCCGTTTTGTCAAACTCATACCAGATACGGCCATCTATTTGCTGCTGCGCCGCCTGAGCCTGTATTTCAAATCCGGCCACGTCACCCTGCTGTCCACCCTTACCGTCAACTGCACCCGAAATCGGGGTATAGTGGCGGTCTTGCCCCAGAAAATCTCCGCCAATAATGACAACGCGGCAATAGAGTTGCTCTGTGCGCAGTTTTTCCTCAAGGCTTGCCTCAGTCGGTAAAACCGGCTTTGGCATTTTAGGATCGCAGCTAAGCTGAGGGCCTTTGCGGGCTATACCCAGTAAGGCCGGGGAATCGACAACCGGAAAGATGCGACTGCTGTCTTTGGGAGGTAATTGCCAGGCAATAAGCCGCCCTTGTGAAGACCGACACTTCAGATCGGGGTGAACCGCCAGATCAGAAAGACTGCAGGGGCCACCCGGTTCGCTTTGCGGGATATAGGAGGCCACAAAACCGGGCACATCGGATTCCTTTGATTCAAAAAGCGTCGGAAAGCCATAGCCTCTCAGAGCCTTGTTCGGATTCATCAGCACAGTGCGCGCGATAAATGTGTCCTGAAAATCGCGACAGCGGGTGGTTCCGGATAGCAGAGCCTGCTTACAGGCCGCAATCCGCGCATTGACTGCCTTGCCAGTGGCACCGCCCGCGCGCCCTTCGAGGAAGGCCAGAGCCACCGGTGTCGGGACCCTGTCCAGTGTTTCAATAAGCCGGACATCCTTTTTGGGCTCCGTGGGGCGATCAAAGACGAAATCAACCAGTATCAGTCTGGGACCGTAGGCGGCGGTGGCGGCTATGACCTCCGCCAGATAAGCGCGATCCAGTGGAATACTGTAAGGGCGCCCGATAAGGGCGGCGTCGGAAATTCGCACCAGACTGACGTCGTCACTGACGTGATCAGGCCGCTCAGCCAGCAGCTTGGCGCGCAGGTTCAGGCCGAGGTGCGGGGTATCTATGACCTGCGGAAGCCATTGGCTTGCCCCAAAGGCAATAAGGGTCGCCAGACAGGCCGCCACCAGTCGTAAAAGCCACAGGCGCCATATGTCAGCCCGCTTCATCATCAGAACCGATAGCTAAGATTAAAGCCAAAACCCTCATCCTGATAGTTGCCTGTGGCCACCCCGTTGCCCAGCCGTTTGGCCACATGCCCGGCTACCAGCACGTGCTCCGTAGGCGACCAGATCAGCCGTGCCCCAACAGCTGACAGGTTTTCCCGCGTAGCGCCGGCGGCGCCGGGCAGAGGATCAACATGCCCCGTATCCGCAAATAAACCCACGCGCATTCGCGAAGGCGAAAAAGGATGATTGCGCGGCAATTTGGTTTTGATGATATCCGAAGCGGGTATCTGGTATTCAACAGAGGCCGTGTAACCCTTGGGTCCGATCAGGCTGTTCTGCCGGAAGCCGCGGACCGTATCCGTCCCGCCAATAGACAACATCTCCGTCGAAAACAGCCGGTCAGACGTCTGCTGCACCTGTGCCCGCAAGATCAGGCGCTGATCCGTAACGGTAAGAACCCTTAAATATTCAATCGACGCATTCAGCCTGGTAAAATGAACGTCAATATCCCGAGTGCCGTTTTGGGCCGAAAGCCCGCGCGTTACACTCAAACCGGCCACCACAGACTGCCTGCGTCCATAGGCGGCATAAACGAGATGGCTGCGCGCCGTCGAATATTCGGTAACGCCGTCCACGGCCCCCGGTGAAAAACTGAACGGAACACCCAAAAGTTCTGTCTTCACCCTGAGACGGTCAACTGTGGTATTCAGTATCAGATTGCGCGTCGGCTTGCGGATAAGCGGCACACTCAGCCCGCCACCGTAGTAAAAACTTGAACTGGCCGCATCGAGCGCGTTGAGCGGTTCTTCGATGATGTCGGCTTTTGACCCCTGAACAAACAGGTTGAATTGCAGGCCATTGGACCTGAGCGGCACGGAATAGTTCAGACGCGCATCGGTCATGCCTTCGGTCTGGCCGATTTCACCGGACAGTTCGTCCCCCGTACTCATCAGACTCGCCGTCCGTCCCCGCATCCCGGCCCGCGTTGCGCCTACCGATGGAGAGCGGTCGCTCGCCACAAAAACAGTGAGTTCGTGGCGAGGTTTGAGCTTTAAAGAGTCGATTTCGAGTATGGCCTCGCCGCGGCGATCACCCGGTTTGAGCACGGCGTTCAGTGCCGCAATATTGCGATCTTCAAGCAGAAGCTGGTACTGGCTTTGCAGATCGTCCGCCTTGATCGCACTACCCGTCTTGCCGGTAAACCGCGCGGTAATGTATTGCGAAGACAGATAGCCATAGTCTTTGGCAACGACCGACGTCAGCTGCCCCCGGACCAGTTCAAGCTTCAGGGCCCCTGCGGCGATATCGAGGTTTTCAATCTCTGCGCCCGAAGTAATATAGCCCTTGGCGATGACCTTTTGAGTCAAAAGGTCACGCAGCAGCGCGACTTCACCCAGGGTGACAGACCTGTTGCGATAGGGGGATACAATGGTCTCGATCTCGGCTTCGGTGAGGATCGGTTTCAGCCCCTTGGGCGTCTTTTCAGACACTTTAATGTGGCTCAGGTTGAAACTCGGGCCCTCATTTCCTTTGCGCAATGAGGAAAGCGGCACTTCGGGTGACACGGGAAGCTCAAACACTTCCGGCGTGCGCGGTTCGGGCGCTTGCGCCCGCGTACCCGCCAAGGGACTGATGGATTGCTCCGGATGCAATTGCGCCATGGCCGGCCCGGCCGCCAGACTCACCCCGACAGCCACCGAAGAGAGACTTACGCCCAAATAAAGAGAGATCTTCATCTGCGTCCCTCGGAAACCGATGCTGTGTGTCGAACGCCATAAGCTGAGGGGGTCTCGACGCAGGCTAGGCGCTGATCGTCCTGCCCCCTGCCCTCGTAACGTTCCGGTCGCAGACGGCCCCTGAGATCTATCCCGGATAGGCGGGCCGCCAGTGAGAAGGTATTTCCGCCGCGGCGTCGGGCGTCTTCGATTTCGCATCGCGTAGGCGGGG
>NZ_JAIWNX010000298.1 GCF_020217185.1 Asticcacaulis sp. | reverse complement strand
TACGATCGAACGCACTCATATAAACGGGTGGCGAGCTGGTTTCTGCGCCCGCGACCTCTTGCGAAGGCAAAGCGAGTTGTTCGGGGGATGGCCCGCCGCCAAAACCGAAGATCACCTGGCCAACGGCATTGGCCGCCCTCAGATCGGCCGCGCTGTAGTCGTAGCGGGTGGGAATACCGGACCGCGTACCGGGCGTCCATTCCGTCGAGAAAGGCCAATAAGCCTGACAGACGGTGTCGCAGGCGCCACTGGCAAACTGCGGTTCAGTGAGCGTCACACCGATATAAACATTTCCATCGGTGCCATTGGCAGACTGGGCGATCGTGGAGCTTATACTGCCGCCCCGCAACCACATCTGCTCATCCACCCCGACCCGGATGATGCCGCCCGACTGACCGCGCGTGGATACACTGCCGCCGGTCATGTTCAGCACCGTGGCACCGATGGTGATATCTCCGGCACGGCCTTCAGGGGCGACCGACTGTATAATAGCCCCTGGTGCAATATTCAAGGTACTAGCATAAAGCTCTATGCTACCGCTGTTTTTGACCGATTCAACACCATTAGCTGGTCTAGTACTAAAATCACTGCGAATAAACGTGCCAGATCCAAGATTGAGAGTGTTCGCTCTCAATATGATACGACTACCTGAACCACCGTCAATCATAACTCCGTCATCGATCTGAAGATCACGGTCCATTCCGATATTAATTATGGGCGCTTGCAAAACTATCTGACCGCCGGACGCAAGAAAATCGCTATTACTCAATCTCGTGAAACCACTCGCCAGCAAATCAATACGATTGGCGGTTATGGAAATGTTACCACCTTCATTGAAGAGAGACGACGAGCGGTTTGTATATGTTTGGCCGACATTAAAAATGGCATTCCCGCCGACTAAGCCTCCCCCCATATCCATTTCTGTATCGAAAAAGCTCAGGTTGCCGCCGATATTGAACCGGAGACTACCGCCAAGTCCGCTAGTACGTTCTATTGACCACCCAGACCCATCAAGAGCCTGATATACTTCTCCTGAAGCAGGACCAGAGCCTGTAAAGGTGACATCTCCGATGGTATCGAGCGTCATTAAGCCGCCGGAGCCTGCGAAATCCCCTTGGCTGCGAAATGCAAAGCCACTATTCGAAACCGCTAATCCGGCGGCTCGGATATTAATAATGCCTCCGTTACCGCCCGAAAGATTACTGACATTGATCGACGCATTGGTCAGATTGATCTGACCACCCGCATTGATAGTCAGAGTCCCACCTGTACCCGTGCCTGATCGCCCGTCCAGAGTGGCGAAGGTCGTGTTGAAATTGGTATTGGTGGCCGTTGATGTGCCCGTCAGATCAATATTTCCGGTCGTGGTAATCGAGAGCGTCCCGCCTGCGCGTTGTCCGCCCCGGGCCCCAAAACTGATGTCGCTTCCGGTCATCAAGAGAGAGGCCGCATTGAGCGTGACAGAACCGGCCCGCCCCGTTGGAGCGTCACCCGCTGCCATGTTCGATAACGCACTCATATAGGGCGCACTGCCGGTTAAACGAGGTACCGTACCGCTCGCCACGTCCGATGACACACTTATATAGGACCCATTTGTAAGCGAAATTTGTCCGCCTGCATTCACAACAATCGAACCGGCATTGCCGGGAGCCGCAGGGTTATAGGTGTTTTGATAGTTGTTAACGGCGCTGGCCACCGGTGCATGCGCGACCAGGCGACTGGAATTGGTCAGGGATAGGTTGCCACTCAGATCAAGGCGTATCGTACCTCCATCGTAAGTACCCGCCATGGTATTGATATAACTTTGATCAAGCGACATATTGGCCGCACGGATGATGACATCGCCCGCACGCCCCGGCCATGACGCCGCAAAAAAGTAACTTCTTGAAAGATCTAAATTGCCCGTCAGATTGACCGTAATCTGTCCGGGGGTCGCATTTGTAATGTTGCCTGCTACTGTCCTCGATATCCCCGATGAATAGGCCTGAAACGCCCCTCCTGAGATATCAATGGAATTCGTCTGACCTGAGGTCGGAGTAAAAAGCCAAAGGGTATCCGCGGTCGCGGCGTCACTAACGGCCGTACCATTGCGCAACTGAATTGTGCCACCGGACAGATAAAGATCAGCTACTGCGGCATAGGCCGCATTATTGTTCCTGAACCCATCAAGAAGGAGATTTCCACCAAACAGCGCGACACGTCCGTTTAATCCGACATCACCGCTTGACGTCCCTACGGCCCCGAGCCGCAATTGCGACGCGGCGTTCCGATTGGCCAGTATGACGCGATCCGTGACGCTGATATTCGCGGCCAGAAAGCTGACATCGCCATTGACGTTAGTAAGGTTTGGGAAGGTCTGGTTATTGCCGGTGATGACAATATCTCCACCACCAACCCCATTGACTGGGTCTCCGGACAAAAAGCCAAACGAGGCAATGGGGGCCGAACTCAGACTGCCAACGGGAGAGGCCGTCATGGTGATGAAGCTCTGATCGGCAAAATTCAGGCGCTGCGCCGTCGAGACATACAGGCTTCCCGGCACGTTGATCACTGAACTAGGCCCAAACAAAAAGCCGTTCGGGTTCAGCAGATAGAGGGAGGCGTTGGGCGCGCTGCTGGTAATCGTGCCATTGATATCGGACCGCGTACCGCCGGTCACACGGGCAATAATGGCCGTAAGCGTTGAGGAGCCCGTGAAATTCACGCTTTCGCCGGTTAACAGATTGAACTGGCTGAAGCTGTGCAAAACCGTTGTGCCGGAGGCATTTGTCTGTCCCAAGCCCTGCGAAACCACATAGTTTGGCCCTGACAGGTTGGCTGCAGGACCAACGCTGCCATCTGTGGCGATGCTGCTGGTCGGCACGGATTGCGCCACAGAGGCGCCCGACAGGATGACCCACGCCCCCGCCGACAAAAGCAACCGCGTCCTGAACTTTGACATGCCGGAAACAGACATCATCTTCCCCCTCTTACATCCAGTTACCGAGCAGAATGTACGGTGCCCAAAGATAGGGCGCCTCGCCTGCACGCAGTCGGTTGAGCTGGGCCTGACGCAGGGCCTCGGCCTTGCTCATCTGGTTTTTGTAAATCCCCGTGTAGAAATCACGCATAACCACAGGCGTTGTCTTGTCATCGACGGGCCACAGGCCACCCACCACAGAGCGAGCCCCCGCCTGGTAGGCCGAACCAGCCATGCCGAGCACCGCATCGGGCTCTCCGTGCGCCGTATCACAAGCGGACAAGACCAGCATATCCAGAGCGGTTCCGCTGACCGGAGCGACCAAAGCCCTTAATTCAGTCAAGGAGATACGTGAGTCATAGGCGCGGATGTAGTTTTCGGCGGCATAGGGCGAAAAGAAGGCGTGCGAAGCAATATGCAGCACAGTAGGGTTTTCTTCCTCTACGGCTTTCTTCAGGTTGGCGCTGGTGAATGTGTCTTCGCGCAAGGGACGAACGGGCAGCAGGGTCTCAAGTGTTTCAAACTCCTGATCGATGCCCTCCAGCGTACTGACGTTTTCATCCCCGGCCTTCAGTCCTGCCATCACCAGACGTGGAGATTTGCGGTTTACCGGCTCCGGATTGATCAAACTCAATCCCAGGGTCGTTGAAACCGCATAGGTTTCTATCGTGTATGCCCTGCCATCGTGCAGTGCCGCCCACGGCACATTCCGCAATTCCTGATTGGGGGAAAAAACAAGCGTCCGAACCTGTTGGAATTTCAGGGCGTGCACAGCGTCCCTGACGATGTAATCGTAGAGCGCGCGCGCCGCCGGCAGGTCTGAGCCGCGATCCCGGATGGTCTCTGACAAGGCGTGCGCCTGAGCTACGACCTCATGGCGGCTTACCCGGCGCTCGAAACGCTGGATCTGTACGGTCTTGCTGGACGGATTAACGGCACTGGCGAGAACAACCAGCCGATCCTCAAGCAGGATCGGGTAAAGAACCGCCGCTTGCGGATCGAGTTCTTCAATATCCCTGACCTCCGATATACCGAAGCGGATACAGACATCTGCGAAGTATTTTTCAAGGTCCACCAGACGACCCAGTTCCAGCGTATATCGCGCTTCGCGCAGACGCTTCTGGTCCTGATCGCCGGTCGTCAGAAGATAGGCGACACGGCTTTCCAGCGCCTGAAGCATCAGGGCGTGCAGATAGGCCCGCTGCTCCAGATCAGACAGTTGCGCGACCGACGGGCGCAGGGCCTGTACAAGTGACACCACACGCACATAGGCAAGGTCCGCATCCGCAGGATGCGTCCCCTTTTGCAGCAAGACCGCTTTTTGCAAGCTATATTCCAACTGACCGGCTTCATCACGCGCCTGGGTCGCCAGCAGTTCCGCTTCCCCGGTCAGGGACAGCGCCGTGTCCAACCGGCCGGCACGCGCGTACAACCTGCCCAGCAGGGCCATCGAACGTGCTCGAATTGCCCCATCGTCTTTGTCAGTAACCCTGGTCAACGCCCGATAAGCGACCTGATCATAGGCATCGCTGCGTTCGGCGTAGGCGCGGTTGATCGCCGCATCGGCAATCAGAAGCCACCCCTCGGCATAAGGTTCTGGCCCGGATGCCCGCTCCAGAGCCGTAGTCAATTCCCGCAGAACGCGAGCCCTGTATTCTGCACCGATAGCCGTGCGGGCATAAAGGACACGGGCCTTCACCTCCAGATCAACCCGTTGTTCCTTACTGGCATATCGAACAGCGGACTCTGCCCAGTCTAAACTGTCAGGGTCTGCCCTCTCAGGGCTCTGAACAGCAATACCGCTCACCCACGGCAAGACCGATGACCGGTTATTCTGTCGCAGCCGCACCTGTATCAGGTTCATGGCACTGCGTGCCGCCAGGTCGCGACGCCCGGCCGCTTCGGCTTGCCCGAGGCTTTTCCTGAAGGCCTTCTCGGCCTCAGATATGCGTCCGGTCAGGAAATAGACAAGCCCCGCACCGCCTTCGGCCTCGGCTCTCACAGCTGTTGGCTGACCCTCAGATGCCGCATCCAGATAGGCTTTCAGCGCTTCATCATAGCGCCCCTCATCGAGACGCGTGGTCGCCTCCCTGAGGTCGCTGGCGTGTACATTACCCGACACTGCAAGGCAGATCAGGACAACAGCTATAGAAAGATAATGCCAGCCCATTCCGCCCCCCAGCCATGCCAATCATAATCGGACGCGCCAGTAAGAGCACAACTTGCAATTTAGGAAAACAGCCGAAATAACGCTGTATTGGGAAAAAATTGCCCAGTTGCAGCGCAGCAACACCAGAGCCCGGCGATTTGGCGTGTTCCCTTGTGGCCAAACTATCTCACACGATGGCGTCTTTGATAAATTTTACGCGTATGCGAAAAAAAAGATTGACGCCTCGTGAATGTTATATGACGCTCACGTTGTTATCCAAAGGCGGATAACACACGGCGGGGCCACAGAAGGCTTCGCTCATCACCGGACAACGACGTCTCAGACCATTACCGCACAAGGGGAACCTGCGGTTTAGTCTGGGGCGTTTTTTTTTGCTCTTTTCAGGGGATATGACCGTGGCCCATCTAAAGCTGCGTCGGAAAAGTGCGCCCTTAATTTTGTGCGGCGCAACATTTTTAAGCGGGGTGTGTGCCCCGGCTTTCGCTCAGGAGACGTTTAGCGAGGCGCTGGCCATGGGCAAGCCCCTGCTGGAAAGCCGCCTGCGCTACGAAGGCGTCGATCAGGCGGGGCTGAAAAAGGGATCGGCCCTGACCCTGCGCAATCGCATCGGCTTTCAATCGGCGGACTGGAAGAACCTGAAACTCCTCGTGGAATTCGAAGACGTCCGCGCTCTGGATGACGACTATAACTCGACGACCAATGGCAAGACGCAATATCCGGCGGTCAATGACCCGACCGTGACCGAACTGAACCGCGCGCAGGTGGTGTGGACGCCGTCGAGCTTCACCACCGTCACCGCCGGTCGTCAGCGCCTCATCCTCGACGATGCACGCTTCATCGGCAATGTCGGCTGGCGTCAGGACGAACAGACCTTCGATGCCCTGCGCGTTGATACCACGGTGGGCAAGCTGGCCGTCACCTACGCCTATGTGTTTCAGGTCAACCGTATCCTGGGCGAAAGCGCTGACTGGGATTCTGACAGCCACCTGCTGAATGTCACCCTGCCGATCAATGAAGCCCTGAAGCTTCAGGCCTTTGATTACGCGCTCGATTTTGAGAATGCCAAGGCGAACTCGACCAATACCATAGGCCTCAAGGCGTCAGGTTCGGCCTGGGTATCATCCTTCAAGCTGGCCTATTCCGGCTATTACGCCAAGCAGACCGACTATGGCTATAACCCGGCCGATTTCGAACTGTCCGCTTCCAATATCGACGGGGCAGTGACCTGGGACATGTACACTTTCAAGGTCGGTTACGAGACCTTTGAGGGCGACGGCACGCGCGGCTTTATTACGCCGCTGGCTACGGCGCACGCCTTCAATGGCTGGTCCGATGCGCTGGCCTTCAATGGCAACAAGACCATGGCCAACGGGTTCAAGAACCTCAGCTACACCCTGACGGTGGCGGGCTACACCCATCCGTCCTTCCCGCTGATCAAGAACCCGACCCTGACGCTCGCCTACCACGATTTTGAGACGGAGCGCCTCAGCCAGTCGATCGGCACGGAGTTCGACGCGCAGTTTGCCTCCGGCCTGACCAAGAACCTGTCGCTGTTGCTGAAATATGCCGACTTTGAGCGCGCCAACACCCTCATGCCCGCCTCGCGCACCAAGGTGTGGGTCGGCTTCGAATACAAACTTTAAGGGACCGACTGATATGACCACCTTTTCCCGCCGTCAGGCCCTGATCGGGGCTGCCGCCACCGTCGCCGCCGCCAAAGGGCTTTTCCCCTCCGGGGCCTTTGCCGCCGGTAAGGGGCCGGAGGTTTCCGGTGCCAAGCTGGGCTTTATTGCCCTGACCGATGCCTCCCCCCTCATCATCGCCAAAGAGAAGGGCCTGTTTGCCAAATACGGCCTGCCCAATGTCGAAGTTTTGAAACAGGCCTCATGGGGGGCCACCCGCGACAATATCGTGCTGGGCTCACAGGGCGGCGGCATCGACGGGGCGCATATCCTCAGCCCCATGCCCTATCAGTTCACCCTCGGCGTCGGGGCGCGCAAGACGCCGATGTATATTCTGGCGCGGCTCAACACCAATGGTCAGGGTATCAGCGTCGGCAACGATCTGAAAAACGTGCAGGTCGGGCTGAACGCCGCCGGTGCCAGGGCCAAGTTTGCCCAGATGAAGGCCGCCGGCAATCTGGCCAAGGTGGCCATGACCTATCGCGGCGGCACGCATGATCTTTGGGTGCGCTACTGGCTGGCGGCCGCCGGGATCAATCCGGATACGGATGTCTCCACCATCGTCATCCCGCCCCCGCAGATGGTGGCCAATATGAAGGCCGGGACGCAGGACGTCTTCTGCGTCGGTGAACCGTGGAACGGTCAGCTCGTCAATCAGAAGATCGGCTATACCGCCACCACCACCTCCGAAATCTGGATGAACCATCCGGAAAAGGCGCTGGGGATGCGTGCCGACTGGGTCGATAAGTACCCGAATGCGGCCAAGGCCCTGATCGCGGCGGTCATGGAAGCCCAGCAATGGTGCGACAAGAACCGCCCCGCCATGTGCGCCATCACCGCCGGGCGTCAGTATATCAACGTACCGATCAACGACATCCTGCCGCGCCTTCAGGGCAAGATCAATTACGGCGATGGCCGTAATGTCTCCGGCTCAGCGCATCTGATGAAGTTCTGGGCCGACAATGCCGGATTCCCGTTCAAGTCGCATGACACCTGGTTCGTCACCGAAAACAAGCGTTGGGGCATTATCGACAACGACGTGGATACCAAGGCGCTGGTCAACAAGGTCAACCGCTCCGACCTGTGGCGCGAAGTGGCCAAACAGTATGGCATCCCGGCCCCGGCGGATTCCCGCGGTGTCGAGCGCTTCTTCGATGGCAAGACCTTCGACTGGACCAACCCCAGCGCCTACCTCGCCAGCCAGCCCGTCAAGAAGCTGGCCTGATTTAAGCCCCTCCCCAACCCTCTCTCCTTCGGGGGAGAGGGACATTGAGGTTTCCATGCCCTTTGAAGTTCACAAAATGACCTCCCCTCAGACTGATGTCTCCACAGACCCGGTCGCCGAGCATAACCAGATCCTTCTGGCGGCGGCGCAGGCCAAACAGATAGCGGCCTCCAGGCGGCGAAAGCTGGCTGACAAGGCCGGGAACTACCTGATGCCTCTGCTCACGGTGAGCGCCTTGCTCCTGATGTGGGAAGCGCTGGGGACCGCCTTTCCGGGTGGTCTGCCCTCGCCTTCCATGGTCCTGATGGAAGCGCAGGAGTTGATCTTTGATCCCTTCTATGACCGGGGCGGCGTGGACAAGGGCCTGTTCTGGCATGTCCTGACCTCCCTGTCGCGCGTGGGTATAGGCTTTGGACTGGCCGCCGTGTGCGGTGTCCTTCTGGGCGCCTTTCTCGGCACGGTTGATTGGGCGCGCAAGGGGACCGATCCGATCATTCAGGTCCTACGCACCGTGCCGCCGCTGGCCTGGTTGCCTATCTCGCTGGCCGCCCTGCGCGAAGCCCAGCCGTCGGCCCTGTTCGTCATCTTTATCACCTCCATCTGGCCCATCGTGATCAACACCATGGTCGGCGTGCGCAATATCCCGCAGGACTATGTCAATGTCGCCAAGGTGTTACGCCTGACGCCCGCCGAATACTTCTTCAAGATCATGCTGCCCGCCGCCACACCGCACATTTTCACAGGCCTGCGCATCGGGGTCGGCATGAGCTGGCTGGCCATAGTCGCGTCTGAAATGCTGCTCGGCGGCGTCGGCATCGGCTTCTTTATCTGGGATCAGTACAACTCGTCGCGCATGTCCGACATCATCGTGGCCCTCGTCTGGGTCGGTCTGGTCGGCTTTGTGCTCGACCGTCTGGTGGCCCTTGTGGGTCAGTACGTCTCGCGCGGCACCACTGCGGATTAAAAGGTTACCTCATGTCCAACCCGCTTCTTTCCCTTGAAAACATCTATGTCGATTTCGAGCGCGATGGCGTCATCTCGCAGGTGCTCGACAACGTTTCGCTCAGCGTCAATAAGGGCGAATTCCTGTCGATCATCGGCCATTCCGGTTGCGGCAAGTCCACCCTGCTGAACGTGGTCGCGGGCCTTGTGCCCGTGACGCTGGGGGCCGCCCTGCTCGACAACAAAGAGATCAAAGGCCCCGGCCCCGAACGCGCCGTAGTGTTTCAGAACCATTCGCTTCTGCCGTGGATGACCGTCTATGAGAACGTGCGTCTGGCCGTCGCCAAGCTCTACGGTGCCAGGGAAAACCTGAAACAGCTCCACGACCGCACGCTGCACAATCTGGAACTGGTCAAGATGACCCACGCGAAGGATAAACGTCCCGGCGAAATCTCAGGCGGTATGAAGCAGCGCGTCGGCATCGCCCGCGCCCTGGCCATGGAACCCAAGGTATTGCTGCTGGATGAGCCCTTTGGCGCGCTCGACGCCCTCACCCGCGCCCACCTTCAGGATACTGTGATGGAACTGCACGAACGCATCCGCTCAACCGTGCTGATGATCACACATGATGTGGATGAAGCCGTTCTGCTGGCCGATCGTGTGGTGATGATGACCAATGGCCCGAAGGCGCGCATCGGGGAGATCGTGGACGTGAAGACGCCCCGCCCGCGGGACCGTAAGGTGGTGATGCAGGATGCGCAGTTTGTCGAATGCCGCCGTCGCATCGTCAGCTTCCTCGAAGCTCACGATCACGCACCCGTCCCGCTGGCCGAACCGGCCTGAAACAATCAGCCCTGAGACAGTCGTCCATGAAAAAAACGCCGCCCGCAAAGATCGGGCGGCGTTTTTTTTTGCGTTTGGGCCTGTCTCATACCAACGGCCGAAGATGCTGACCGCATCCGGCCGTTGAAGAAACGAGGATTTCTCATATGTGTCAGTGACATGAGAAATCCTCGAATGGA
>NZ_JAIWNX010000297.1 GCF_020217185.1 Asticcacaulis sp. | reverse complement strand
AGGGGCGGGAGCCGCAGCCGGGGCCGCCGGTTCGGCTGCGCCCGCGCTGGGGGCCGCGCCGGGGGCGGCAAAGGAGAAGGGCGAGAACATGCGCATGGCCCGGTCAAACATGGCCAGGTTCTGCGCCACCTGCTCATCGAAATAGCCGAGCCCCGGCGCGCCGCCAAAGGCCTGAGAGAATTGCGAGCGGAAGCGCTCCTGCTGCTTGGCAAAACCGTCGAGCGACATTTCCAGATAGGTCGGCAGAAGGTTCTGCATCGAGTCGCCGTAGAAGGAGATGAGCTGACGCAGGAACTGGATCGGCAGCAGGTTCTGACCGCGGCTCTCTTCTTCGAAGATGATCTGGGCCAGCACGCCGCGCGTGATGTCGTCGCCGGTCTTGGCGTCATAGACGATGAAGTCGATATTCTGACGCACCATGTCCGACAGGTTGTCCAGCGTCACATAGGAGCTGGTGGCGGTATTATACAGACGGCGGTTGGCGTATTTCTTGATGACCACGCGTTCCTGATCGCCGCGTTTGGTCTTCGTTTTGGTTTCGGTCATGCCTTGATCCTGACTCCCCCTGTACGGGTCCAGTGTGATGCCATCTTCGCGGTTCATATTGCGCAACATGATCCGTCGCGCAGATGCGAAAAACGAAGAGGTTTTCCGCGGCTTTTTGTGCTTATGCGGAAGAACTGCATCTACTAAATGGCTATTCCCTCAGTTGTTCAAGGGGTGTGCGGCGATAAAGCGCGTGTGCGTGTGCAAAATGCGGTAAATCCGGCGTGATGGTTGTGCACATGCGAAAAATTTGCGCTCAAAATCACGTGTTTGGAGACTTTTACACATATTTTGTGTCGTGACACCGTCACGCCTTTGGGGCAGGGTCCGAACCGTCAACTCGCCGGATACGCGCGCAAATGAGCGGTTGCAAGGGAAACGTCCGGTTATTTTCAAAAGGGAATTTTCATGTCGGTAAGCTCTGTGTCTGACGTGGTGATCGTGGCTGCGGCCCGTACACCGGTCGGTTCGTTTCTGGGTGGTTTGGCCTCTTTGTCGGGGGCGGAGCTGGGCGCCCATGTGATCCGGGCCGTGCTGGAACGCTCCGGCCTCAAGGCAGAAGAGATCGACGAAGTGATTCTGGGTCAGGTGCTGACCGCCGCTCAGGGGCAGGGACCGGCCCGTCAGGCGGCGATCAAGGGCGGCCTGCCCAACACCACCCCGGCCTGGGGCATCAACCAGATCTGCGGCTCGGGCCTGCGCGCGGTGGCGCTCGCCGCGCAGCAGATCGCGCTGGGTGATGCGAAGGTGGTTATTGCCGGCGGTCAGGAAAGCATGTCGCAGGCCAACCACGCGGCCTTCCTGCGCAATGGCCAGAAGTTCGGCGACATCTCGTTTGCCGATACCATGATCAAGGACGGCCTGTGGGACGCCTTCAACAACTATCATATGGGTCAGACGGCTGAAAACATCGCCGCCAAGTGGGAGATCACCCGTCTGGCGCAGGACGAATTCGCCGTCGCCTCGCAGAACAAGGCCGAAGCCGCTCAGAAGGCCGGCAAGTTCGACGCCGAAATCGCCCCGGTGACCATCAAGGGGCGCAAGGGCGATACGGTCGTCGATAAGGACGAATTCATCCGCCACGGCGCAACGCTCGACAGCGTGGCCGGCCTCAAGCCCGCCTTCCTGAAGGACGGCACGGTGACGGCGGCCAATGCGTCGGGCCTCAATGACGGGGCGGCGGCGTTGATCCTGATGTCGGCCGACGAAGCGGCGGCGCGCGGCCTGAAACCGTTGGCGCGCATCAAGTCGTGGGCCACGGCGGGCGTTGATCCGGCCATCATGGGCACGGGCCCGATCCCGGCCTCGAAAAAGGCGCTGGAAAAGGCGGGCTGGAGCGTCGCCGATCTCGACCTCGTCGAATCGAACGAAGCCTTTGCCGCTCAGGCCCTGTGCGTCGTCAAGGAACTGGGCCTCGACACGTCGAAGGTCAATGTCAATGGCGGCGCCATCGCCATCGGCCACCCGATCGGGGCGTCGGGCGCGCGCATCCTGACCACGTTGATCTTTGAACTGAACCGCCGCGCCACCGAGGCAGGCAAGCCGCTGAAGGGCCTCGCCACCCTGTGTATTGGCGGGGGGATGGGTGTTGCCCTGACCGTCGAGACCATCGGGTAAGCCCCCCTGACGGGCTGCAAATAATCATCTTCCTGCGAGCCGGTGCTCACGTACTTCAGTACGCTGCGCGTCGGTTCTCGGAAGCTAATCATTTTCGCCGCGTCATGGCGGCTTACGCGTAAGCGGAACGACTAAAAGGATAAAAAAATATGAGCAGAGTTGCATTGGTTACGGGCGGAACGCGCGGTATCGGCAAGGCGATTGCCAAGCGCCTCAAGGACGCCGGCTTCAAGGTGGCCGCCGGTTACGCCGGCAATGAAGAAAACGCCAACCGCGTCGCCGAAGAGCTGGGCGTCTTCGTCGTCAAGGGCTCGGTGGCCGATTTCGCCGACTGTCAGCGCGCCGTGGCCGAGGTTGAGGCCGCTTTGGGCCCCGTCGAGGTGCTGGTCAACAATGCCGGCATCACCCGCGACGGCTTCTTCCACAAGATGAGCCAGCAGCAGTGGCAGGAAGTCATCCACACCAATCTCGATTCGATGTTCAACATGACCCGCCCGGTCATCGAAGGCATGCGTGAGCGCGGCTATGGCCGCATCATCAACATCTCGTCGATCAATGGTCAGAAGGGTCAGGCCGGTCAGGCCAACTATTCGACGGCCAAGGCGGGTGTGATCGGCTTCACCAAGGCGCTGGCGCTCGAATCGGCGGCCAAGGGCATCACGGTCAACTGCGTCGCCCCCGGCTATACCTCGACCGAAATGGTCTCGGCCATCGCCCCGGCGGTGCTGGAAAAGATCGTCTCCGGCATCCCCGTCGGGCGTCTGGGCACCCCCGAAGAAGTGGCCGAAATCGTCGCCTTCCTGGCGTCGGACATGGGCAGCTTCATCACCGGCGCCACTATAGCCGTCAATGGCGGTCAGCATATGGCCAGCTAGGCCTTATGCAGGCTATGCCGCATATAGGCGGAGAACGTGTCCCTCGCCATCTCGATGGCGGGGGATTTTTCATACCTTATACCGTTGCGGCGCGCCCATTTGAGAGCGGTTATCATTCGCGCGCCGCTTTGTGACAAAAATGCCGCAATCGCTTGTCATTCAACGATTAGCGCCGTCAAGACACCTCCGGCCTGTCCTAATTCCGCCTATTTCCGTGCGTAGTTTACGCCCCGATGACACAGCCTCAGTTCACATTGCGTCCCACCCGGTTTCAGACCCTTTGCCGGGCGCTATGCCTTCTGATCCTCGCCCTTTGCCTGCCGGTTGCCGGCGTGGCGCAGGCGCAGGCCGAACGCACCTTGCGCGACTCGCTGATTGGCCGGGCGACGCCCAATGACGGGCGTACCAATGCGCCGCCGACCGTGGCGCGTTTTACCACCGACCGCGGGGCCAGCTTTGTGCTGGACCGCAGCCGCCGCAACCCGCTGATCCAGTTCGATGGCGACAGCGAGGTGTGGGCGCTTACCCCGACGCCCGGTCCGATGGGCGATATCATCTTCAAGAACGATCTGGGCGAACCGGTGCTGAAGGCGACGCGCTGGGGCGGTATGATCCTGTTTTCAAAGGACCGCCCAACGGGTGATCCGGTGGCCGTGGCCGGCCGCGCCGAAGCCTTTGAGCCGGGCCATATGTCACCGTCGCAACTGTTCCAGCATCTGGTGCGCACCTCCAAAAAGGCCTCGGCGGCCCTCAGCCGTCTGGTGCGCTTTGAAGCCGATGTGCAGACGCCGGGCGCCGACTATCTGTTCGCTGACGCGGCGACCGTGACCGCCGATGCCATTGTCGAAATGTCAGCGACCACAAAGGGGCGCAAACTTCTGGCCCCCGTGCAGGAGGTCAAGCTGATCGAAGGCCGTCCGCCCAGCGCCTGGGTCGAAGGCGATACGCTGATGCTCAAGCTGGACCTCAGCAAGGGTTGGGGCGGCCGACCGTCGTCCAAACGTGTGATGAAGGTGCTGGCCAGCGGCGGCAACGCGCCGTAAGGGTGCCGATCAAAACCGGTCCTTGGCCGCTCTGATTTCGCCGAACTTTGCGGCCTGAGCGGCAAAGCCGCTTTTTCTCAGCGGATAGACCACAAACGGATTGGTGGCGATTTCGTCGGCCAGACGCATGGGCACGGTCGGCTCGCCGCGCGCCCGGCGGGCGCGAATGTCCGCCGCGCGCGCTTCCAGTTCCGGGAACTGACCCAAACTCTCGGCAAATTTCAGGTTCGACAGCGTATATTCATGCGCGCAGTAGAGGGTGGTCTGCGGATCGAGCGCCAGCAGCCGTTGCAGACTGCTCCACATGTCTTCGGCGCTGCCCTCGAACAACCGCCCGCAGCCCAGCGCAAATAGGGTATCCCCGACAAAGGCCGCGTTTTGCGAGGGTGCCGAATAGCCGATATGGCCCAGCGTATGCCCCTTGAGGTCGAGCACGTCGAAGACGGTCTGCCCCAGCGCGAACCGGTCACCGCCGCTTAAAACCTGATCGAGCGGCGCGGCTTTACGCACCTCTTCGGGGCCGTAGATCAGGCAGCCATAGCGGTCTTTCAGCGCCGCATTGCCACCCGTATGGTCCGGGTGCCAGTGGGTATTGAGGATGTAGTCGAGCCCCCAGCCCTGCGACGTCAGCGCCGCCGTCACGGCCTCGGCATCGGGGGTGTCGATGCAGGCGACCTGACCCGAGGCCTGATCGCGGACCACAAAGCCGTAATTGTCGTTGAGCGCCGGAAACTGATGAATTTGCAGGGCCGACATGGCAAAATCCTCCCCTAAAGCGCACAAAGCATCCTATATAGGAGGTCTGATCCCCTGAGGACCCGCCTTGCGTCGTATCGTATCCGAACTGAGCCGTTTCTATGCCACGCCCGAAGGCGCGGTGACAAGGCGCATGGTCGCGCAGAAGCTGGCCGAAGCCTGGCCCGATGTGACGGGCTCGGACGTGCTGGGGTTGGGTTACACCACACCCTATCTTGATACGTTCAATGGCACAGCGCGGCGCGTGATCGCCGCCATGCCGTCGGCGCAGGGGGCGGAAATCTGGCCCGAAGGGCTGAAAAGCCGCTCAACCCTGGTCGATGAGCAGCACATGCCGTTTCCCTCGGCCCTGTTCGACCGGATTTTCCTGATGCACGCGCTGGAGGAATCGCCCAACCCGGAAGCGCTGCTGGTCGAAGCTTCGCGCTGTCTGACTACTAACGGACGGCTGATTCTGGCCGTGGTGGCGCGCGGCGGCCTATGGACCCACGCCGAAAAGACGCCGTTCGGGCATGGCCAGCCCTTTTCGCGCACGCAGTTGGAAACCCTGTTGCGGGCGGCAGAGCTGGAACCGATCGCCTGGTCCTATGCGCTCTATGTGCCGCCCCTGCGTTCGCTGCTGCGCTGGGCGCAGACCTTTGAAGAGTGGGCCCCGCGCGTGTGGCCCTATCGCGGCGGGCTGATCCTGATGGAGGCGGGCAAGCGGGTGATCCGCGCGCCGGTGCGCGGCACGGCGGTGTCGGTGATCGACGATATCCGCGACAAGCTGGGCGTACCGCTGCCGCAACCCACGCCGCAGGGGCATTGATGATACCCTCCTCCCTGTCGCGTAGCAATGGGGAGGTGGATGCGAACGTAGTGAGCAGACGGAGGGGGCGAAGCTAACCAAGGCTTCAGCGTGCACGGTCGTCCGAGGTGTCCCCCTCCGTCAGTTCGCTGCGCTCACGGCCATCCGCACCGGCGGCCCGGTCCCCACGGCAAGCCGTAGGGAGGAGATTAGTTCTTGAACCGTGACGGCTTTCGCGTCCATAAGCGGGCTAGAAAAAGGAACACGACTCATGATGAAACACCTCATCGTCATGCGCCACGGCAAGGCCGAAAAGGACAGCGCTTCGGGCGAGGATTTCGAACGCAACCTGATGCAGCGCGGCGTGCGCGAAGCCGCTGCCGTCGCCGAGGCGCTGAAAGCGCGCGGCCTCAAACCCGACTACGCGCTGGTCTCCGCTGCGCACCGCACGCACCAGACCTTTGAGGCCGTTAAGGGCGTGCTGGGCGACATAGCCGGTGAGGTGCGCGACGATATGTTCAATATGGGCGCGTCCGACCTGCGCCGTCTGGTCGAAGCGCACGAAGAGGCGGGCGATTGCCTGCTGATCATCGGGCACAATCCGGGTATCCAGTATTTAGTGCTCGACTATATGACCAAAGGGGCGGCGTCCCAGGTCGATATCGACCGGGCGCGCGGCTCGTATCCGACGGCAGCGGCAACCGTGTTTACGGTCGATGTGGCCGGTCGCCCGATGTTCGACGACCTGCTGAAGCCCAAAGACCTGATCGGGGGCGAGTGATGGACCTCTACCGGCTGGCGCTGAAACCGCTGCATCTTCTGGAGGCCGAAGACGCCCACGCGGCGACGATTCTGGCGCTCAAATCAGGTTTAGGGCCGCGTTCCAGCTATGATCCGCCGGAACTGCGCACGGAAATCGCCTTCACTGGCGGGGCGCTCAGCGTGCGCAACTGCGTCGGTTTGGCCGCCGGGTTTGACAAGAATGCCGATGTGCCGCTGGCCATGAGCCGCGCCGGCTTTGGCTTTGTCGAATGTGGTACGGTGACCCCCCTGCCGCAGGCCGGTAATCCGCGCCCGCGCCTGTTCCGTTTGAGCGAGGACGAGGCGGTGATCAACCGCATGGGCTTCAACAACAAGGGGCTTGAGGTCTTCGCCAGCCATCTGGAGCGCTATCAGGGCCGCGCCTCGGCGCCGGTACTGGGGGCCAATATCGGGGCCAATAAGGATGCCACGGATCGCATGGCCGATTACGTCACAGGCCTGAAACGCCTGTGGGGCCTGTCGTCCTATTTTACCGCCAACATCTCCTCGCCCAACACGCCGGGCCTGCGCGCCTTGCAGGGGCGGGCGCACCTTGATGAACTGCTGGGGCAGATTGCGGCGACGCGCGCCGATCTGGTGCGGGTGACGGGCAACAACTATCCGATCTTCCTCAAGATCGCGCCGGACCTCAGCGAGGAAGAAATCGCCGACGCGGTGGAGGCGACCATCGCGCACGGGCTCGATGCGCTGATCGTCTCCAACACCACGATCGAGCGGCCGGAGTCGCTGCGCTCAGCTCTGGCGACGGAAACGGGCGGCCTGTCGGGCGCGCCGCTGTTCGGGCTTTCGACCTCGGCGCTGCGCAGTGCCTATAAGGTGGCGGCGGGGCGGCTGACCCTGATCGGGGCGGGTGGCATTGCCTCGGGGGCCGACGCCTATGCCAAGATCCGCGCCGGGGCGTCGCTGGTGCAACTCTATTCGGCGCTGGTCTATAAGGGGCCAGGGCTGATTGATGAGATCAAGCGCGATCTGGTGCAGCGCCTGCACGCCGATGGCCTGACGCATGTGTCGCAGGCGGTGGGTTCGGGGGCTTAAAGAGACCTCTGCCTTCTTATACCTCCCCAACTTGTTGGGGAGGGGGACCACACGAACCGCCAGCGGCGGTGAGATGTGGTGGTGAGGGTTCTTTCTTAAACCGGCTCCATCCGGTTGGCCGTCAGCCGCGCCATGGCGCAGATAAACAGCACAAAGATCAGGTTATTCTGCCCCAGAATGAAGCTTTCCGACAGGATGAGGAAGCTGAAGATACACAGGGCCAGAACCGAAAAATAGCCGTCCCGCACGCGCGCAAAGCGGAACAGGGCGCAGAAGAAGGTGATGGCCAGACAGCTCCCGAACAGGATCACGCCCACCCAGCCCAGTTGCACCAGCAGGTCCAGCCAGCCATTGTGCGCCGACGGCACGTCCCAGTTGGTCTCCTTCTTGACGATCTGGTTGGGGATGGAGTCCGGTCCCCAGAAGGCCTTGTAACCATAGCCCAGCCACGGGCGCTGATCCGACAGCCTCAGCAGCGACTCCCATATCTGAGTGCGGCCGGTCAGGGTCGGGTCCTTGCCCAGCGCCTTGAACACGGCTTCGGGCATCAGGAAGAAGACCGCGCCGCCGATCAGCGATGCGGTGGCGCCGCCCCAGACGAACAGCACGCTTTTCACGCCGCCGCTGCGCAGCGCCGACAGGACCGGCATGGCCCCCAGCGCCAGCAGGCAGGCCAGAAGCGACGTTTTTGACCGCGACATGATAATCAGGAAGAAGATCAGGGCGGCGGACCCGATCCACAGGGCGCGCCGTTCGGGCAGCAGGAAGGCGCTGGCGCAACAGGCGACAAAACCAAAGGTCATCAGAGACGCCATCTGGTTCTTTTCGTGCCACAGGCCGCGCCAGGCCCCGGCATTGATGTCGTGATGCACGCCCATGGTGGGGTAGAGGAGGGCGGCCAGAATGCTGCCGACCGCCATGACGGCGAAGGTGCCGCCGACGATCTGCGTCAGGTCTGAGCCTTTGAAACGCGCTCCCAGATAGAGGCCAAACAACAGGGTAAAGCCCAGCGCCAGTGAGCGGCGGCTGGTGACGGAGGGATCAATCGACCACCAGCCGGAGGCGTAGCACAGGGCCAGCAGGGCGGCGGCCATGACCAGCGCCGGCAGGACGCGCAGGAAACGGTCGGCCCGCACCACGCTGAGCAACAGGGTCAGGCCATAGACGGGCAGCCACAACAGGCGCATCCACGACACTTCGCCGCCATTTTCCTGATTGGGGGCAAACAGCGGGGCCCACAGGGCTTCGGAAAACATGAAGACGCAGAAGGCCGCCAGCAGGGCCTCGATGCGAAACAGCATGAGGGCTGCCCCGTTCAGAGGGAGCTCTGCGGCGTCACGGCGGTCGCTCGCGCGGACCGGTCGCGGATAGTCGTCACGTTCGTAGGCGGGCGTCGCAGGCATGGGAGTCCGAAGGCGGGGGACTCTAAACCTATCATTGAAATGTCAAGATGCGCTTAAATTTGCGCATTGCGGCGCACTCAAAACGGCGAGAACTTTTCCATCAGGTTCTGGCTGACCGGGGCGGCCTGCATACGGCTGACGTCGCCGCGACCGCCATAGGAGATGCGCGCTTCGGCCAGTTGCGTATGCTTGATGATATTGGCCGAGGAGATGTCCTGCGGATTGACGATGCCGGAGACGATCAGTTCGCGCACCTCGCGGTTGGTCCGCACCTCCTGCGAGCCCTGAATGATCAGATTGCCATTGGGCAGGACGCCGGTGACGATGGCGGCGACGGTGAGCGAAATCTTTTCCGAGCGATTGACGCTGCCGCTGCCCGAAAATTCGGCGGCGGTGTTGTTCGACAGGCCGGCAGCGGCGTTGTACTCACTGGGCAAAATCTTCCCCAGCGACGATTCCAGCCCGAACACCTTGGGGATCGAGCCCGTATAGCTGCCGTCGCGCTTGCGCGAGGTGGTGTTCTGCGTCTGCGCCTTGTCGTCGATGTCGATGGTGACGGTCAGGATGTCGCCGACGTGGCGGGCGCGCTGGTCCTTGAAGAAGGCCTTGGCCCCCGTGCGCCACAGCGAATTGGCCGAGGCCGAGGTCGAGGCGGGGGCCGCATAGACCTGCTGCTGCGGCACCAGTTGCGCCGGATAGCCCATCGGTTGCAGGGACGGGCCGTTGACGGCTTCGTTGACGCTGGCGCAACCCGACAGGGCGGCGGCGGTCAGGGCGGCAACGGTGACAAGAACGGGGAAACGCATGGGTTTGCCTTAACGGGAGGAATAGAGGGCGCGGTTGCGCAGGCTTTGGGCGGCCTCACCGACGGCGGCGCTGCCGGGGCCGGTGACAACGGCTTCGATCAGTTTTTTGGACGCGGGGTTCTGCACCATGATCAGGTCGCCGACCGCACCGTCCTTCTGGGCCGGGCCGGTCATGGACAGGCTGACGCCGTTCATTTCAAACGTCACCTTGACCATTTCGGCGCGCCTGATGACCAGGGGCGCGGTCAGGTCGCCGGGGCGGACCACGCCGCCTTCGCGCACGGGCACGCGCACCGTCTTGCCGATGGCGGTTTCAGGGTCGCTGATCAGGCTGCCGCCCGCCAGATGCGCCTGCACCGGTTGCCAGGCGATGTCGGCGGCGGCGACCACTTCACCGGCGCTGAGGGTACGGGTGAAGACCAGCACGTCCTTGGTGCGCCCGGCTTCGGCGCGGGCTTGCGTGGACGTTGTGCCATCGGCGCCTGCGCTGACGATGATGCGGCGCAGGCCCTGCGGATTGGGCCACGACTGCCCGGCCTGACGCGCCCTGGCCTGAACCTGACCGGCATCGAGGACGGCGCTTTGCCCGACGCGCGTGCCGACGACCACGTCCGAAGCGGCCCCCGCATTGTCGAACAGATCGCCCAGCGTGATGCGCCCGTCGCCGTCGGTGACCTGCGCCTTCAGCACCAGCGTCGCCTGCGCCTGCACAGGCGCGGCGGTCATCCCGATCAGGCTGAGGGCCACGGCCCCGGTCAGCATCAGCATATAGACCGAACGGTGCATCAGCTATATCCTTAGTTGCGCAGGCTGCTGGTCACCGACAACATTTCGTCGGCGGTTTTGATGATTTTCGAATTCATTTCATAGGCGCGCTGGGCGACGATCAGCGAGGTGATTTCCGACACGGCATCGACGTTCGAGGCTTCGGTATAGCCCTGCATCAGGGTGCCGTAGCCGACATCGCCCGGCGTGCCGATATTGGGCGCACCCGAAGCCCCCGATTGCAGATACAGGTTGTCGCCAATGGCTTCGAGGCCGGCTTCGTTGAAGAAGCTGGCGACCTGAAGCTGACCGATGACGGTCGGCGCAGTCACGCCATCCTGCGTGACCGACACCTGACCGGTCTTGGAGATGGTGACTTCCTTGGTGTCCTGCGGAAAGGTGATCTGCGGCTGCACCAGATAGCCATCGTCGGTGACCAGTTGCCCCTGATCGTTGACGGCAAAATTGCCGGCGCGCGTATAGGCGGTTTCCCCCGACGGCATCAGCACCTGAAAATAGCCGCGCCCATCGACCATGATGTCGTAAGGGTTGTCGGTGCGGGTGGGGGAGCCCTGCGTCAGGATGCGATAGACGCTGCCCGTCTTGACGCCGCCGCCGACCTGAATACCGGTGGGGACGACCGTGCCGGATTCCGAAGACTGCGCGCCCATCCGCTCGACATTCTGATACAGAAGGTCCTGAAACTCGGCGCGCTGCTTCTTGAAGCCGACCGTGTTCATGTTGGCGATGTTGTGCGAGATGGTATCGACATTGAGCTGCTGAGCCGACATGCCGGTGGTGGCGGTTCTCAAAGCACGCATGGGTTATACTCCTTACGCTGCGCGGCCAAGGCGCTCGACGGCGCTGCGGTTCAGTTCGGCCTGTTGTTCGATAATCTTGGTCACCGAGGCGTAGGCGCGGTTGATTTCGACCAGTCGCGTCACCTCGCTCAGGGCGTTGACGTTCGAGGTTTCAATCATGCCCTGCCGCAGGCGCACATCGGTGGCCGGGTCTGGCGCGACATTGGTGGTGGCACGGAAGCGGTTGTCGCCCTGCTTTTCAAGGTCCGACAGGCTGGCGAAGCGCACCACGCTGATGCGGCCCACGCGCACGATACCGTCGGTGCTGCGTTGCGAGACCACGCCGTCCGCCGAGATCGACGGCGCGCCAAATTCGGGATTGAGGCGGATTTCGCCGCCATCGCCTTGCACCGGCAGGCCATCGCCGGTGACCAGCACGCCCTGCGGGGAGACGGTAAAGGCGCCGTCGCGCGTATAGAGCGGGCCGTTGGCGCCGTTGATGACGAAAAACGCGCCTTCGCCTTCGATGCCGACGTCGTAATCGCCGCCCGTCGGGGTCAGGGCCCCTTGCGAAAAGTCGCGGCCGACGCCCTTGTCATAGGCAAAATTGGCCGGGGCGCGGATCGGCAGGTTATAGGCGGGGCGGCCCTCTTCGGGTTCGACCAGCAACTGCTCGAACTTGTAGCCATTGGTGTTCATATTGGCCAGATTGTTGGCCGTGACGTCCAGTTCGCGGCGCAAAACCAGCTGACGCGACAGGGCGACATAGCTCGCATTATCCATTGTCGGCCTCCTTCTGCGACGACGCGTTAACCATGTTTCACAAGAAGCAAGAGCCGTGCCAGCCGGGCGGAAAATTCAACGCGCTGAATCTGTTGGGAAAAATCCGGAGGCGGCCGAGCGCCTAAGTCTGAGGCGGCAAAAACTGCCTCAAGGAGGCGTGGATTGCGGGCGTCCTCAGGCGGCTTTCGCTTTCGTTACGCGGAATTAATTGGACGTCTGAGATGAAACTAACGATGCTAGGGCCAAGAGGGCGGGGCGCGTCCGGCACGGGTGTCGGAAAGGGCGGTCGTTTCTCATCTGTTTTTAGGGGCGTCAGGGGCGGAAACCATCCGTTCGCCTTCGCGCAGCCTGGGGAACCTGTTTATGTCTTTGGCTCTATCTACGCTTATCTATGAATGGCGGCGCTATATGGCCGCGGTCATAGCGCTGGCTGTGGCGGGTCTGCTGGTGTTGTCGCTGGTCGGCATGTTCATGGGGATCGGTAAGAACTTTACCGCCACCATCGACCGCTCACCGGCCGATCTCATGGTGCTGCCGCCCGATTCGCAAGGCTTTGGCTCAAGCCAGCCGCGCCGCAATATCCCGACCCTTTATCAGCACCCCGAAGTGGTGGAGGTCATGCCCTATACCCAGCGCTGGGCCATGTGGGCGAACTTCCCGTCGCCGGGGCAATCGGCAAAGCGCGACGGCGTGCAGGTGATCATCGTCGATCCGATCGAAGGGGCGGTGACCCTGCCAACCGACTTCCCCGAAGACGTCATTCTGGCGCTTCAGGAGCCCTATTCGGTGGTGGTTGATGCCACCTCTCTGGCCAAGCTGGGCGTTAAGGTCGGCGACAAGGCGCAGATGAACGGGCGTACCGTCAATGTGCGCGCCACCATCACCAACTACCCCAGCCTGTTCAACTCGATGGTCTTTATGTCGCGTCAGACGGCCAAGCTGCTGAGGCTTTATGACGAAGGGCCGCGTGTCGGTTCGCTTCTGGTCAAGCTGCGTGACCCGTCGCGCGCCGCCATTGTCGCTCAGGACCTCAATAACATGAGCAACAAGCAGTTCCGCGCCTGGACCCGTGAGGACCTCGCCCGTGAAAATCAGGCGGAAATGTTCAAGGAATCCTTCATCGTCATCATGCTGGGCTTCATGCTGATCGTCGGTGTCTTCATCGGGGTGGTCATCACCTGGCAGACGCTTCAGGGGGCCATTCTGGCCAATATCAAGGAGTTTGCGTCGTTGCGTGCGCTGGGCGTCTCGATGGGCAATCTCAACCTGATTATTATGGAGCTGAGCTTCTGGGTCGGGGTGGCCGGCCTGATGATGACGGGCATCCTGCTGGTGGGCGTGACCGCGCTGGCCAATGCCGTCGGCCTGACCATGTTCTATCCCCTGTGGTCGATTATCACTATCGCCATCATGTTGCTGACGATCGCCGTCATTTCCGGCCTTCTGTCGCTTGGCGTGCTCAAAAAGAGCCAACCTGCGGATCTGCTGCGATGACCGGAAAACTTGCTATCGAAGCCAAGGGGCTGACCAAGAGCTACAAGATCGGCAAGATCAAGCAGCCGGTGCTCAAGGGCGTCAATTTCACCGCCTATCATGGTCAGGTGACCATGGTCATGGGGCCTTCGGGTTCGGGTAAATCGACCCTGATCGCCGCCTTGTCCGGCCTGATGAAGCCCGATGAGGGCGAGGTGGTCGCGCTGGGCGAAAGCCTGTGGAAAAAGAAAAAGGCCAAGATCGACAAGTTCCGTCTCGATCACTGCGGCTTCATCTTTCAGGGCTTCAACCTCTTCCCGGCGCTCAATGCCACCCAGCAGGTCGAGCAGGTGCTCAAATACTGCAAGGTCAAGAAGTCCGAAGCGCGCAGCCGTGCCATTCAGGCCCTGACCGAGGTGGGGCTGGACAAGCGTCTGAGGCAGACGCCGTCGGCCCTGTCGGGTGGGGAAAAGCAGCGCGTAGCCATCGCGCGGGCCCTGTCCAAGAACCCGCAGCTTTTGTTTGCCGACGAACCGACCTCGGCGCTGGACTCCGTGTCCGGGCAGGTGGTCATCAAGCTCCTCCACCGCGCGGCCAAGGAGCACGGAGCGGCGGTGATCGTGGTGACCCACGACCCGCGCCTCGAAGCCTATGCCGACCGCGTCATCCATATGGAAGACGGCGAAATCCTCAGCGACACCTTCGTCAACAGGCCTGAAGACCTCCCGCCTTCCGCCCCCCACGCCTGATCAGAGAACGACACACCATGCGCACCTCTCACACTCCTAACCCCGCCCGTAAACGCCCGTCAAAGGCGCTCCTGCTCCTCTTGGCCGCGCCGCTGGTCCTCAGCCTGACCGCCTGTAACCCCCCGGCACCGGGCGGCAAGGACGCCAAGAAGGGCGAAGCCGCTGCGGCCAAGCCCATCGTTTCGCCCTATGCGGCCATCGCCAATGGCAAGGCCGACGTCGAAGGCGGCGTCATCGAAGTCGCCGCCCGCCGCGCCGGCGTCGTGCACGAAGTGCTGGTGCAGGAAGGCGACGATGTGAAGAAGGGGCAGGTGCTGGCCCGTCAGGAAGCCGATACGGCGCAACTGGCCGTGCAGCGCGCCCGCGCCAATGTGGTTGAGGCTCAGGCCTCCATGCGCCTGACCGAGGTCAATCTCGACACGGCCAAGCGCGAATACGCCCGCTATCAGAAGCTGGCGGCGACCAATTTCGTCGCGGGTCAGAAGCTGGACGCGCAGGCGGACCTGATCCGTGAGGCCGAGGCGCGTCTGGCGGCGCAGCAGGCGTCGGTGCAGACGGCGCAGGCCGCGCTGGCGCAGGCCAATTTCGATCTGGAGCAGACCTATGTGCGCGCTCCGATGGATGGCCGCATCATCCGTCGCTTTGCCAACCCCGGTTCGGGCACCTCGACCCTGAACGTTTCGACCATGTTCCAACTGGTCCCGGCGGCGGCCGAACGTATCGTGCGCTCGGAAATCGTCGAAAGCTCCATCCCGGACGTCAAGCCGGGGCAGGAGGTGGAAATCATTCCCGAAACCGATCAGACCAAGGTCTATGTCGGTACGGTGAAGCGCATGGCCGCCACCTTCGGTTCGCGCAAGCTCCTGTCCGACAGCGGCAACGAAGCTTCCGATGAGCGCGTCGTCGAAGTGGTCGTCACGGCGGACAATGCGCCGCTGCTGATCGGTCAGCGCGTGCTGGTCAAGTTCATGAAGCCCGGCGAAAAGGCGGGCATCAAGCGCACGCCGCCCGCACCGGCGACGCCTGAGAAGAAGTAAGGCCTGAAAATAAGCGCAGGGTTTTAAACCTGAAGAAGACAGCAACCCCGGTACATACGTGCCGGGGTTGTGCTTTGTAACGCGGCTGACATTGGTTTGCGCACTCATTTGGCTAAGGCTGTCTTTACCCAATATATTAACCTGCCGGCGTTATCTGGTGGGAAAAGAACGAGCCTCGCCGTATGAGCGTAAGCGTTAGCCCCCTTGCCCCCCAACCCAGAGCCGGGGGCGCCAGTCTCGATGTCCTGCGCTTTCTGGCGGCGGGGTTCATCCTGCTGTTCCATTTCGGTGAGTCGGCCCCGCGTCCGCTGGGCGATCTGATCCCCGTCCTGTGGCAGGGCTGGCTGGCCACCGATTTCTTCCTGATGCTGTCCGGCTTTATCCTGATGCGCGCCTATGGCCCGCGTTTGGCCGAACACCGGGTTGGCCCGGTCAGCTTCGTCAGCCGCCGCCTCCTGCGCCTGTGGCCCTCGCACATCGTGGCGCTGCTGCTGCTGCTGGCGGTGGTGACTCTGGCGACTCTGCAAGGTCATCCCCCCGGCCACGCCGAAAAATACACCCTGTCCGGCTTTGTCGCGCAACTGATGCTGGTGCACGGGCTGGGGGTCAGTCAGATACCGGGTTGGAATGTACCGACCTGGACCCTGTCGGCGCTGGTCGTGTGCTACAGCCTGTTCAGCCTGAGCGCCGGTCCTCTCTACCGCCTGAACCGCCCGGCATTGGCGGCGGCTGTGGTCGGCGTGCTGGGGTTGGGGCTGGGGCTGGCCGCCCTGATTGGCCATGCCTTCGTCGATCTACCCTTCCACTATGGCGTGATCCGGGCTCTGCCGCTGTTCTTTATCGGGGCGCTGCTGGAGCGCCTGACCGCCGGGGTAACGGTGTCGCAGCGGGCCTACGTCATCGGCATGGCGATCAGCTTGTGTACGGTTATGGTTCTGGGCAGCCTGTTGCGCCACACCCTGTCGGATGTGGTCATACTCGCTGCGCTGGCCACCGTTCTGGTCCTGTCGGCGGGGGTGCGCTTCCACGAAAGCCATCTGACCAGGCGGCTGGGCCGGGCCTCTTACGCCCTGTTTCTGATCCACACGGTCGTGGGGGCGGTCGCCCTCGGCATAGACGGAATGCTGATGCACCGCTTCGCCCTGTCCGAGCCGGTGCACTGGATCGTCTGGGGCCTGTGCGTGGCCGCCGCGATCGCCGCGGCCTTCGTGTTCGAGGCTGTCGTCGATCGCCCGCTGAGCCAGTGGGTCACCGCGCGCCTGAATGTCTCAGGAAAAATTAGAGCGGAATGAATCATTCCGCTCAAGCCGCCATTGAGGCGGCGGCCAAGGTGGCGGAGCCCGCACCCGGCGAGGGACCCAAAAATTCCGGATTAAACCGCATCTAACCCGATATCGAACACCGGAGCCGAGTGGGTGAGGGCGCCCACGCTGATCACGTCCACGCCGGTTTCGGCAATGGCGCGTACCGTGTCGAGATTGACGCCGCCGGAGGCTTCGAGAAGGGTCGCACCCTTGACCAGCGCCACGGCCTCCCGCAGTTCCTCCAGATTGAAGTTGTCGAGCATCACCACGTCCGGCCGGAACGGCAGGGCCTGTTTGAGCTGGGCCAGCGAATCGACCTCGACCTCGATCTTCATGGTGTGACCGGCCGAGGCCTTGGCCAGCTCCAGCGCCTTTTCGACGCCGCCGCAGATGGCGATATGGTTGTCCTTGATCAGGATGGCGTCGTCGAGGCCATAGCGGTGGTTATGCCCGCCGCCGCACTTGACGGCGTGCTTCTGGAGGCCGCGCAGCAGCGGCAGGGTCTTGCGCGTGCAGGCGATGCGCGTCGGCAGGTCTTCGACCAGCCGCACATAGGTGTGCGTCAGCGTCGCCACACCCGACAGGTGCGATAACAGGTTCAGCGCCACGCGCTCGGCCGCCAGAATGGCGCGCGCATTGCCTTCGACGCGCGCAATCACATCGCCGGCCACCACCTCGGCGGCATCGGGCTTGACGACCTCAAAGCGGATATGCGGGTCCATCAGGCTCATGGCCAGCCGCGCGCAGTCGATGCCGGACAGGATACCGGCTTCGCGGGCCTTGAACTCCGCCTTGAAGCGGGCGCGCGGCAGGATGACGGCGTCGGCGGTGACGTCACCGGCCAGCCCCAGATCCTCGCGCAGGGCGTCGCGGACCACGGGTTCGATAAGCAGGTCAGGCAGTCCGGTGATATACATCTTAAGCCACTTCCTTTTGCGTTTGCCTCTGTATCAGGCCACCCTCTGTCAAGCGGACGAAGGTGCGTTGACCCTCAGTCGCCGTTGCGGGGTAGTCCTGACGGTAATGAGAACCGCGACTCTCCCGCCTTTGCAAGGCGCATTGCGCGATCAGGCGCGCTGCGACCAGAGGTAACGCACCTTTGAACGCGGCCTCCAGCCCCGTGATCGTTTCCAGCAGGGTTGTGAGGCCTGTTTCATCGCGGATGACGGCGGCGTGCGCCTGCATGGCGGTGCGCAGGGTCTTCAGTGCCTCAGGTGTCAGGCGCGGCGCGGGCAGGGGGCGCAGCGCTCGCTCTGTGTCCGGCGCAAACCCGCCGCGCGCCGCGACCTCAGCGGCCTTACGACCGACGCGCTCCCCGAAGGCCGCGGCCTCCAGCAGGCTGTTGGACGCCAGACGGTTGGCCCCGTGCACGCCGGTCGAAGCGCATTCACCGACGGCAAACAGGTTCGTCAGGCTGGTCTGGCCGTCGATATCGGTACGGATGCCGCCCATATGATAGTGCGCCGCCGGGGCGA
>NZ_JAIWNX010000296.1 GCF_020217185.1 Asticcacaulis sp. | reverse complement strand
CCGGGATGGGCGTCGTGCGCGGGTCGATGCCCGCCGCCATGCACGAGGCGAAGACGGTCGGAAATTCGTGCGGGAAGTGCGCGCCAATCGCTTCGCGGCAATCGAGGAAGGCCCCGCCCAGGGTCGTATTGGCGCGGTGTACGGCGCGCGCCACAATGTCGCGAGGGGCCAGTTCGCCGTCCGGGTGATCGTCAAAGGCAAAGCGGTGACCATACTTCGTGATCAGGGTCGCGCCTTCGCCGCGCAGGGCTTCGGTGGCCAGAGGGGCGGGGTCGGCCCCGATGTTGATGGCCGTCGGGTGGAACTGCACGAATTCCGGGTCGGCGATTTCGGCCCCGGCCAGAGCAGCCATGGCCATGCCTTCGCCGCGCAGATTGGCCGGGTTGGTGGTCACGGCAAACAAGCCGCCCGATCCGCCCGACGCCAGCACCACGACGGGGGCAAAGACCTCAATCGGGCGACCGCCGCGTTCGACCACGGCCCCGATGACCGTCTGAGCGTCGGATCGGATCAGGCCGGTGGCGACCGCGCCTTCCCAGATGACGATGTGCGGCGCGGCCTTCGCGGCGGCGACCACGGCCTCCAAAATCTTCTTGCCGGCCAGATCGCCGCCGACGCGCGCCACGCGGGCGAGGCCGTGCGCGGCTTCGCGATTGAGCACGAAAGACCCATCGGCGTGGTGGTCGAAGGGCGCGCCGATGGCGTTGAGGCGGCGCACCACGTCCGGCCCCATACCGGTCAGGGCGTGGGTGGCGGCGGAGTCATTGATGCCGGCCCCTGCGATCAGCGTGTCCTGTGCGTGCGCTTCCGGGGAATCCTGCGGGGACAGGGCCGCGGCGATACCACCCTGCGCCCAGGCCGAGGAACAGGCCGCGCCCAGCTCGACCGGCGCCAGCACCAGAGTCGGCTGCGGGGCGGCATTAAGCGCAACCGATAGCCCGGCCAGCCCTGCACCGATGATCAGCGGACCGTTATGGATATAAACTTCAGGCATTTTCAGCGCCTTTTCAAATCCCGTCTCCCCGAATGCAAGGAGAGGGTGACCCGATGGGTCGGGTGAGGGGAAGGTCATTCCCCCAGATGCCCCCTCATCTGGCTTCTGTTTTACGTCAGCCACCGTCTCACTTGAGGAGAGAAGGGAGGAGGTTAACGAGTGTCGTGTAGGTATCGAAGTGCTTCGTTTTGGGTAAGCACTCTGTTGGCAACGCTCCATACACACATGTTTAAATCTGGCGGTGTGAATGGTTTATCCTGTTGTCTAAGGTATTCAGCCTTACTTAGGAACGAAAAATAACATGCGTGCCAAAGCATTTTACTTCCATTAGGAAGAGCTTCAATTCTTATTTCCGTGCCTGTTCGTTTGAAAAGCAACACCTCTGAAAAGATTGAGGAGTAATTTTTCAAAATGTTGATTTCGCTGATTTCGCGATAGGCCCAGTCCAGAGTTATAGGGTCGGTGGCCTTTATCCGGATCTCTTTTGAGGAAATGGTCACCGCAAGTTCGTTCTCACTCATGAGATCAACTCGACATCCACATGGTGGCGGGCCTTGATCATGTCGTAGCGGGCCGGGGTGGTGGTGGGTGGCATGTCGATCATGCGCTGCACCGACAGGCGGGCCTTGTCGATAATGGCCGCGTCCACCGTCACTTCGTGCGTCATCGTCAGCAGCGAGGCATAGATGCCTTCCAGCGTGATGCGCTTCATGTGCGGGCACAGATTGCACGGCCGCAGGAACTCAACGCCGTCGCCCGCATCGGCCGTGACATTATCGGCCATCGAACATTCGGTGATCAGCACTACCTGCTTCGGCTTGTTCTGCGTCACATAGTCGGCCATGGCCGTCGTCGAGCCGGTGAAGTCACAGGCCGCAATCACGTCCGGCGGGCATTCCGGGTGGCCCAGCACCACCGCGTCGGGGTGGGCGGCGCGCACATCGGCAATGTCCTGAGCATTGAAGCGTTCGTGCACTTCGCACGCGCCCTTATAGGCGATGATGCCGATGTTTGTCTGACGCGCCACATTGCGCGCCAGGAACTCATCGGGGACCAGAATGACGCGGTCCACGCCCCATTCTTTCGCCGCCCATTCGACCACCTGCACCGCATTGGCCGAGGTGCAGCAGATGTCGGTTTCCGCCTTCACATCGGCGGTGGTGTTGACGTAGGAGACGACCGGCAGGCCGGGATAGCGCTGCTTGATCAGGCGCAACTGTTCACCCGTCAGGCTGGAGGCCAGCGAACAGCCGGCGCGCAGGTCGGGGATCAGCACGGTCTTTTCCGGGGCCAGAATCTTCGAGGTTTCGGCCATGAAATGCACGCCGCCCTGCACGATGATCTTCGCGTCCGACTTCGCGGCTTCGCGCGCCAGACCTAAGCTATCGCCCACATAGTCGCCGACGCCGTGGAAGATGTCGGGCGTCATATAGTTGTGCGCCAGAACGACGGCGTTTGTCTCGCGCTTGAGGCGGTTGATGGCCGCGATCAGCGGGGCCTGAATCTGCCATTCGATAGGCGACACCTTGCCCTTGAGGCGCGCGTAAATCTCTGCGGTTTCCGCCTCTATGTCGGGCGTAAAGGCCAGCGCGCCAAGGGCTTCGTCCACGACCGGGTTTTTGCTGTGCAGCATTTTATTCGTCTCCTCGCGCCGCCGGACCGCTCCGGTGACCCTTATGCTCAATTTCAGCATAAGTGGCATTAAAATACGCCTTTGGCCGGTCATTGCAAGACCAGCCCGTAAAAAAACCATCACATATTGTATCGGTGTGGGGCGCCTGAGCCCTGTGTTTTCACAAAATCCGTGAAAACCGGAATTGTCGGTTATGGGTCATTGAAACTTTATAAGGAGCTGCGCATATCGCTGAAGACGTCTATTTATAAGGGTAACCATTATGCCGAAAGCCGCCGAAACGCCTGACACCCCCGTCTGCCTCGAACTGTCGAAGGTGCTGGCCGACAGCTATAATCTCTATCTGAAGACGCATGGCTATCACTGGAATGTGCGCGGGCCGCAGTTCAACAGCCTGCACGCCATGTTCATGGCCCAGTACACCGAGATGTGGACGGCGCTGGACGAAATCGCCGAACGCATCCGCGCCCTAGGCGAACTGGCCCCCATGTCGGGCGCGGCCTTTGGTAACCTGTCTTCGATCAAGGAAGGCGACGCCACCAAATCGGCCAATGAGATGCTGAAAGAGCTGGCCGACGGGCACAAGACCCTGATCGCCACGCTGAAAAACGCGCTCAAGGTGGCGGATGAGGCCGGTGATGACCCCACGGTGGACCTCCTGACCGTGCGCCTCGGCAGCCACGAAAAGCACCTGTGGATGATCTCGGCCTCGCTGGAGGATTAAGCCGCATGCCGAAAAGTGGCCCCACTTTTCGGATGCACATGAGGCGTTAAAAAATGCAGGGGCACGGCCCCTGCACCCGTAAGGGGGAACGGTTGGGCCGTCCGCGCCAAACAAAATCAGTATGCGCTCGATTTGACAGGTTCAGATCGGGCGCATTTTTGTTATGCAAGCGCATCCCGAAAAGTGTGCAGCGGTTTTCGGGTCCAGATGCGCGTCAAAAAGAAATGTCATGATCTTCATTACGCCCAAAATCTACGTCGATGAGGCCGAACTGAGCGAGAGCTTTGTGCGCGCATCCGGTGCGGGCGGGCAGAATGTCAACAAGGTCTCGACCGCCGTTGAACTGCGCTTTTCGATCTGGGAAAACCAGACGATCCCCTATGAGGTCAAGCAGCGCCTGATCGTTCTGGGCGGGCGGCGCGTGACGCAGGACGGCGTGCTGGTCCTGTTCGTGCAGACCCACCGCACGCAGGATATGAACCGTAAGGCGGCGCGCGAACGCTTTGTTGAACTGCTGCAACGCGCGGCCGCCCCGCCACCGCCGCCGCGCATCAAGACCAAACCGACGCAAGGGGCGGTGCGCCGGCGTCTGGTGGCCAAGTCCATCCGGTCGGGCATCAAGTCCGGCCGCCAGAAACCTTTGGGCGAAGATGACGACTGAGATCCGACCGGCCACCGCCGCCGATGCCGACGCCATTCTGACGCTGTATCGTGACGTCGCGCGCCTCAGCGGCGGGCTGGCGCGTACCGAAGCCGAAATCACGCCGGACTATATTACCGGCAACCTGACTGCGGCCCTGACGCGCGGGGTGTGTCTGATCGCGGAAAGTGACGGGCGCTGCGTCGGGGAAATCCACGCCTTTGCGCCGATGCCGAAGCAGTTCGCGCACGTCCTCAGCGATCTGACCGTGGCGGTGTCGCCCGCGACGCAGGGGCAGGGGATCGGGCGTCGCCTGTTTGAGGCGCTGATCGCCCATAGCCGTCAGCAAACGCACATCCGGCGCATCGAGCTTTTGTGCCGCGAAGGCAATGCGCGTGGCATCGCCCTCTATGAAAGTCTGGGCTTTGTGCGGGAAGGGCGATTGAAAGGCCGTGTTCACCTGCCCGACGGCACGGTCGAAGACGATCTGTTTTTTGGGCTCACGCTGTGAGCGTTTTGCGTATCCGGAACCAGCCATAGCACAGGGCGGCGACCACAAGGCACAGGGCGGCAAAGCGCAGTTCGACGCCGGTGGTTATGCCGATCAGGCGCGCCCCTGTGCCAATGGCGCACGACAGGGCACACAGCCCCCAGATTTTCAGCGCCAGACGCCCATGATCCGGGTCACGGTGGATCAGCCATTGCTGATAGAGGTGATCCTTATGCGCCTCAAACAGGTTGCGTTTACGCTGCGCGCGCCAGACGAGCGTCAGCAGCACATCGACCAGCAGCGGGGCCAGCAGGAAGCCGCCCAGCCAGATCGAGGCGATCTCATGCCGGCTGAGGACCAGCGCCCCGCCGGTGACCAGAGCGCCGCCGAACAGCGACCCGGCGTCGCCCTGAAATACGCGGTTGAGCGGCAGGTTGAACGGCAGCAGCCCGGCAAAGGCCCCGCCGGTGGCTAAAAACACCAGTAGCACACCACCCAGCATCGACACGGGCTGCGAGCCGAAGGCCAGCACAAACCCGGCATAGATCAACAGGCACACGGCCTGCGTGCCAATGGCCAGCCCGTTCGACCCGTCCATGAAGTTGATGGCGTTAAGCCCCAGCACCAGCCACGCGGTTGCGGCCAGCACCCCCAGCGGAAAGGGCACGGCCAGCGTCAGGCCGGGGGCCAGGATCAGTTCGTGCACCGGATAGAGGCTGGCAAAGCCTGCGCACAGGATAATCTGAAACAGCAGACGCGCCTTGGCGGGCAGGTCCAGCACATCGTCAATCGCCCCGGACAGCCCGGCCAGAGCCGCAAAGCCGAACAGCCACAGGCCGGTCTGTGGCACGTGAGCGTGAAGTTCCAAAACGCCAAACGCGATGGCCAGCCCGCTGGCGGCCATGACGGCCAGCCCGCCGCTGGTCGGGGTCGGCGACTTGTGCGCGCCGCGGTCGCGCGGAATATCGACCGGCCCGCCGCGAATGGCCAGTTGCGCCAAAAGTGCGGCCAACCCGGCAGCGATGGCGACAATGCTCAAACAGGCGAGGGGGGAGAGAAGCCACATAGTCACGCCCCTCTCCCTTGAGGGAGAGGATGGCCCGCAGGGGCGGGTGAGGGGGGGGAAGCCTCCGTTTGGAACACGTCTCTCGATGACCCCCTCACCGCAACCCTCTCCCTCGAGGGAGAGGGGGCTCGGGAGTGAACCCTTACTTCAGCGAGGCGCAGAAGCGCTGGATGCGCTCGCAGGCCTCGGTCAGCACCGCTTCCGACGTCGCGTAGGAGATGCGGAAGAAGGGCGACAGGCCGAAGGCCGCGCCGTGCACCACGGCGACGGTTTCCTGTTGCAGCAGTTCCGAAGCGAAGTCCTCGTCGGTCTGGATGACCTTGCCCGACGGGGCGGTCTTGCCGATCAGGCCTTCGATCGACGGATAGACGTAAAACGCGCCTTCCGGCGTCGGGCAGTGGATGCCCTCGCAGGCATTCAGCCCGGCGACGACCAGATCGCGGCGCTTCTGGAACACGGCGGCGCGCTCCGGGATGAAGTCCTGCGGCCCGTTGAGCGCTTCGACGGCGGCCCACTGCGCGATCGAGCAGGGGTTGGAGGTCGATTGCGAGATGATCTTCGACATGGCCTTGATCAGCGGCTCAGGACCGGCCGCGTAGCCGATGCGCCAGCCGGTCATCGAATAGGCCTTCGACACGCCGTTCATGGTCAGGGTGCGCTCATAAAGCTCCGGGCAGACCTGCGCGATGGTGGTGTATTTGAAGCCATCAAAGGTCAGGTGCTCATACATGTCGTCGGTCAGTATCCACACCTGCGGATGACGCTTCAGCACCTCACCCAGCGCCTTCAGCTCGGCCTCGGTATAGGCGGCGCCCGACGGGTTGGACGGCGAGTTGAGGATCAGCCACTTGGTTTTGGGCGTGATGGCGGCTTCCAGCGTTTCCGGCTTCAGCTTGAAGCCGGTGGACATTTCCCCGACGGCGAACACCGGCGTCCCGCCGGCCAGAAGGACCATGTCCGGATAGGACACCCAGTAGGGGGCCGGGATGATCACTTCGTCGCCGACATTCACCGAGGCCATCAGGGCGTTATAGATGACCGGCTTGCCGCCCGGCGACACCGACACCTGCGTCGTCTTGTACTCCAGGCCGTTTTCGCGCTTGAACTTCTCGACGATGGCGGCCTTCAGCTCCGGGATACCATCGACGTCGGTATAGCGGGTTTCGCCGCGCTTGATCGCCTTGATGGCGGCGTCGCAGATATTTTCCGGCGTGTCGAAGTCCGGTTCACCCGCACCCAGCGAGATGACCTTCTTGCCCTGACGGGCCAGTTCGCGCGCCTTGGCGGTCACGGCGAGGGTGGGGGAGGGCTTTACGCGCTTCAGCGTATCGGATTCGACGAAGGTCATGGATGTCGCCTCTTAAATATCTGGCTTTATGGGCGGTGGAGGTTCGCCCCTCTTTTGCGCGAAGGGCGGCGTTTGTCCAGCACTGTTGCAGGATTGTGCGACATTTTCGCAAAGGCGTGGCACAGAGGTCGTACAGATGGTTTCCAACGGAACGAATCGCGGCGCGCGACGTGGGTGACAGGGTGGCTGGAAACGGGTAATATCCGCTCATTCAGGGGGGTGATATGCGGCGGGTGCTTTTGACCATTGCATTGGGTGCGTGTATCGGCCTGTCCGGGTGCGCCTCTATGCCCGTAGCCAGCGCTTCGGGCGGCATATCGCTGCTGCGCGACGCGCTGAGTGTACCGGTGGCCGAACTGGAAACCAAAGCCGCCAGCGGCGACGCCCGTGCGCAGTTTTCAACCTCTCTGGTCTATCAGTACGGGCTACAGGGCACGCCTGCTGACCCGGTAAAGGCCACGACCTACAGTCAGAAGGCTCTGAGCGTCAAAGGCTATACGCCCATTACGCAATACATAGCCGGGCTCAATGGCAATCCGGGGCGTACAGCCATCATCAATGTGCCGCGTTATGAGGTCACCGCCGGCGAGGCCCAGGCCGCCTATCGCTGTGCGCAGGCGGTGGCGCGCCGTGTTGCACCGGCGGTTGGCGCGGCGGCCTGCGGGACGATGGAGGTTTATGCCGAGATAATGTCCCGTTGGTACGGTGGGAAGAGCAGATGGCCCGTCGTTTAGAGTTGGATCAGCCCGATATTTTCCTGCGCAATATGCGCTTTACGGTCGGGCTGGGGCTGAGTGCGGGTCTGCTGATCGGCCTGATTTCGCTGTGGCCGCATTGGCCCGGCGATATGATCGTGCCCTTCCGTTTGCAGCTTGTGGTTCTGGCGGTGGCAGGGTTGCTCCTCAGCCTGTGTCTGGCGCGGCGGGCCTTGGTGGGTTTTGCCGCAATAGTGCTCATGCTGCACGCGACCCCTGTGGCCCTGCGGCTGATGCAGCGGCCGGTCCTGCCCGCAACGAGCGATGCCGGACGGCCGCTCAGCCTCGTTTTCAGCAATGTACTGGCCGATAATCGCGACTATGGCCGGGTGATTGCCCTTGCCGAAGGTGAAGATGCTGACCTGTTTGCCGCCGCCGAAACCTCTCCGGCGTGGATTGAACGGTTGAAGGCCCTGAGCGCGACCTATCGCTACAGCTATGCCCCGGATGCCGGTATTTTCGGTGTGGCGCTCTATGCCAAGCGTCCGTTCACGCCGACCCTTTATCGCGTTGGTCGGTACAATATGACGCTGCTGCGCGCCGATTTTGGCGACTATGTGGTTTACGTTGCCCACCCCATGCCGCCCGCCAATGCCCGTCTGAGTAAAGATAACCGCCTGTATATTGCGGATCTGGCCCGACGGGTCGTCTCAGAGACAAAACCTGTCATCGTCACGGGCGACCTTAATGCCACCCTGTGGTCCGGCAGCCTGGGGCCGTTTATGCGCGCCAGACTGAGCTGGCCAGCGGGATCGGGCCTGCGCCACACCTGGCAGACGGGCCGCGCCCTTCTGGGCATTCAGATCGACCATGTGCTGACGAAGGGCTTGCGGGCCGGCCGGCTTACGGTTTTGCGCGATGTCGGCTCAGATCATCTGCCGGTGAGGGCTGATCTGGTTTTGCCGCGGTGAGCTTTGTGATTCCGGCGGTTGGCGAATCCGCCGCCAACCCCAAAGCCAAAAGGCACAATTGAACTTTACGCGCGCGCCAAAGGCGGTGCGATAAACTCTGATTGAATACGCATGTGGGATGTTTGATGGCGGAGAGGGTGGGATTCGAACCCACGGTAGGCTTGCACCTACGCCGCATTTCGAGTGCGGTACATTCGACCACTCTGCCACCTCTCCGTATACAAAGGTGTATTCATTTCGTCCGTGGACGTCGCCCGGTGGTCGCGGGCAGGGCCGTTCTCCTACTCACAAGCGTTTCGCAACGCAAGCCCCTTTCCGCAGTTCTGCACATTTAATTATTGAAAACTTACGGCCCGAAGACGACGACGTAGGGTAACTGCGTCCGAAAAAAGGCACGTCATCCTATAGTGTCTTTCGGGTGTCAGTCGTCGTTAAAGACGTATTAAAGGGCACATTTTCAACCAAAATGGCATTTTAGGTGCTATGCAAGATATGTTCCCGCAGTTATGTAGGCGTTTGTAATTACGGTTAGTCCGTCGTGCGTATATTCGGCGGCCTCATCGATGGCCAAGAGAGGGCATTACACATGAAACTCAACTTGCTGGCGGGCGCTGCGCTCGTCGCACTGGCGATGGCGTCTGGCGCCGCCGCTCAGGAAGCCGAAGGCTGGTACGGCGCTGTCGACCTCGGCTATAATCAGAAATCCGAGTACGACGCGAAGTCGCCCGGCACGGCTGGTACCAACATGCCGGACGGCTCGCCGTTCGTCTACAATGTTTCGACGGAAAATGACTGGGCCGGCTTTGCTCGCCTCGGTTATCGCTATAACCCGAACTGGCGCGTTGAATTCGAAGGCGGCTACCGTCCGGGTGATGTCGATGCCGCTCGCGGCTTCGCTCGCGTCTATCCCTACGCCGGTGGCACCGCTCCGCGCGACACCGCGCTCTGCACGCCGGGCGTGACCCGCACGGCTTCGACCCCCTGCGGCGGCCCGGTCGGTTCGTTCGATCAGACGACCTTCATGGCGAACCTGATCTACGATTTCATTCCGGAATCGAAGTTCCATCCGTTCGTCGGTCTGGGTATCGGTCTGGACCGCGTGAAGGCGGACTTCACGGGTCAGTATTCGGTCAACCCGACCGGTACCGGTCAGAACCTGACCATCTCCGGTGAAGACACCGTCGCCGCCTATCAGGCGCTGGCGGGTTTCGCCTGGGCTCTGTCGGATCGTCTGAACCTCGACCTGACCTATCGCTACCTGACGACGGAAGAGGTCAATCTCAACGCGAAATCGACCACCACGCTCCTGAACCCCGGTTCATTCTCAGGCAAGTTCGACGATCAGACCCTGACCGTCGGCCTGCGCTGGTCGTTTGGTGCGCCTCCGCCGCCCCCGCCGCCCCCGCCGCCTCCTCCGCCTCCGCCCCCCCCGCCGCCTC
>NZ_JAIWNX010000108.1 GCF_020217185.1 Asticcacaulis sp. | reverse complement strand
GTCGATCGGCTGGCGCGCCGCGTGTCGAACATCCTCAGTGAGCGCACCGGCGACGGCTACGTCTTCCGCGTCGATCTGCGGCTGCGGCCGGACCCGTCCTCAACGCCGACCGTGGTCAGCGTGCCGTTCGCACTGAACTATTACGAGACGGTGGGGCAGAACTGGGAACGCGCGGCCTTTATCAAGGCGCGGCCCATTGCCGGGGACATGATCGAGGCCAAGGCCTTCATGCAGGCCCTGTCGCCCTTCATCTGGCGGCGCAGCCTCGACTATCCGGCCATTGCCGACATTCAGTCGATCAAGCGCCAGATCCATACCTATAAGGTCGATGAGCGCCTCGATCCCGCCGGGGCCAATCTCAAGCTGGGTGTTGGCGGTATCCGCGAAATCGAGTTTTTCGTTCAGACCCAGCAACTGATCCTCGGCGGGCGCGACCCGTCGCTGCGCTCGCGCCGCACGCTGGATGCGCTCGATGCCCTGCGCCGTGCCGGGCACTTGGCCCCCGCCGTGGCCAAGGAGCTGAAACAGGCCTATGTGCGCCTGCGCGACTGGGAACACCGCGTGCAGATGATCGCCGACGAGCAGACCCACACCCTGCCCGAAGCCGAGGACGAGCGGATGCGCGTCGCCGCCATGTGCGGCTTTTCCAACCTCAGTCGCTTCGATCTGGCCGTGTCGCGCACCCTGCGACTGGTCAACGGCCACTATGGCGAGCTGTTCTCCGATTCCGAAGACCTGTCCTCGTCCTTCGGCAGTCTGGTGTTCACCGGGGTCGAGGATGACCCCGAAACGCTGAAGACCCTGGCCCGTCTGGGCTTTGAGCACCCGGAGCAGATTTCGGCGACCATCCGCGGCTGGCACCACGGGCGTATTCCGGCGACGCGCACGCCACGCGGCCGCGAACTGTTTACCCGACTGGTGCCGCGCCTGCTGGAGGCGGTAAACGAGACGGGCGCGCCCGACATCGCCTTTACGCGCTTTGCGGTCTTCTTTTCGGGCCTCAGCGCCGGGGTGCAGATTCAGTCGCTGTTCCTCGCCAACCCCAAGCTGTTCAAGGCCATTGTCGAGATCATGGGCTTCAGCCCGCGTCTGGCGCAGCTTCTGTCGCGGCACCCGACCATTTTCGACGCCATGCTGGACGCCGGCTTCTTCGACCCGCTGGGTGAGGAACTGGACCGCCTGATCATGGCGGAGGTCGAGCGCGTGCCGCCGGACCCGGAAAACGCGCTGGAAAACGTGATGAACGCCCTGCGCCGCATCTGCCGCGAGCAGCAGTTCCGCATCGGGATGCAGATTCTCAATGGCCGCCTGACGACCGAAGCGGCGGGCGCCGCCTATGCGCGTCTGGCCGATGCCTGCATCACCCACCTGTCGCCGCTGGCGCTGGAGGAGGTGCGGCGGCTGGGCGGCCATCTGTCGGGGCAGGTGGCCATACTGGCGCTGGGCAAGCTGGGCGGGCAGGAGATGACGGCGCGCTCCGACCTTGACCTGATGACCGTCTATCTGCCGGACGATCCGTCAGAAATGTCGTCGATCAAGGGCTGGGGCGCGGAAACCTTCTTTGGCCGTTTTACGCAGCGCCTGATCGCTGCGCTGTCGGCCCCGACCCACGAAGGCACGCTGTACGAAATCGACATGAAGCTGCGCCCCACCGGGGCCAAGGGGCCGGTGGCCGTGTCGCTGGCGGCGTTTGAAAACTACTACACGAAGGACGCCGATACCTGGGAGTTTCAGGCCCTGACGCGCGCCCGCGTGGTGTGGGCGACGTCCGAGGACTTTGCCGATCTGGTGCGGCTGAAGCTCGAAACCATCCTGCGTGCCACGCGCTCTGAGGCGCGCACGGCGCTGGACGTGCTCAATATGCGCGCCCTGATGGAGAAGGAGCGCCCGGCCAAGACTTTCTGGGATTTCAAGCTGGCCGTCGGCGGTCAGGTCGATTGCGAATTTGCCGCCCAGTATCTGCAACTGGTGCACGCCGCCAATGGCGGGCCGCTGCGCGTCGGCACGATTGCCGCGCTTCAGGCCATGCAGCGCGCCGGTCTGGCGAAGGCCGAGGACATCGAAGCGCTGAGCGCCGCCTGGCGCGTGCAGCAAAGTCTGGCGCAGGTGATGCGCGTGTCGCTGGATGCCAATGACGACCCTTCGAAAGAACCGGAAGCGTTTCAGCGCAAGCTGGCGCGCGCCGTGCACACGCGCCGTCTCGATACGCTGGAAAAGAAGCTGAAAGACCTGCGCAAACGCGCCCGCAATGCGTTTGAAACCGTGGTCGCGCCGCGCGACGAACGCTAACGACGGATTTACCTGTCTGCTGCGTGAAAGGCTATGACAAACGGATCGGTCAGATGGCCGCAAACGGTTGCCCAAACCCTTGTTGCGTAAAGGCCCCGCTTATGAGTAATGTGACGCCTGAGGCGGAACACCGTCGCCCACAAGAACGCGGGACAGGACAGGTCATGACCACGGGCTTTGACCCGGATGAGGCGCAGATTGCAGCCGTGGCGCGCGGAGACGCGGCCGCCACGCAATCCCTCGTGGCCCGCAAAATGCCGCGCGTCCTGTCGCTGGCGCGGCGTCTGCTCAATGATGCCGCCGAGGCCGAGGACGTGGCGCAGGAAGCCCTGTTGCGCCTGTGGAAGCAGGCCCCGCTGTGGGTGCCGGGCCGGGCGCGCGTCGATACCTGGCTGCACAAGGTGGCGGTCAATCTGTGCTACGACCGGCTGCGGCGGCGGCGCGACACGGTCGATCATACGGAGATCGAGTTGGCCGACCCTTCGGCCAATCCGACCCGGCGGCTCGATCAGCAGCAGATGAGCCAGACAGTCGAATCCGCGCTTTCGACCCTGCCCGAACGGCAGCGCGTGGCCATCGTCCTCTGCTACTATCAGGAACTGTCCAATATCGAAGCGGCGGCCCTGATGGAGATTTCGGTCGAGGCGCTGGAAAGCCTGCTGTCGCGTGGGCGGCGGCAGCTCAAGGCCAAACTGAGCGAGGCGCGCGGCGATCTGATCGGCGGCTCAGCGGCCAGTGGCCGACCGGTGTTAAAAGTTATTCAAGGCAACAAGATTTAGGAAAGGAGCGTTATGATGCACATTCAGATCACATCCGAACGCTTCGAAGCGATCGTCGATGCCTATGGGGCCGAACCCCAGCGCTGGCCGCAGGACGAGCGCGCCGCCGCCCTGTTGTTCATGCAGCAGCACCCGGAAGTGGCCCGCCGCGTACTGGCCGAAGCGCGCACGCTCGATAGCTGGCTGTCGTCGGCGGATGAGGTCGAGCCTTCCGTCGCCTTGCAATGGGAAGTTCTGGCTCGCATGATGCCGGCGGGGGTCGCTGCGCGTCCCGCCCCGGTGGTGGCGCGGCCGCGTCGTCGGCGCTGGCTGGCAGGCGGTATCGGTCTGGCGGCCGCCTGTGCGGCGGGGATTATTTTCGGTGTTAATATCGGGCTGATGACCCTGTCCGAAGCGCGCGCCGAGGCGGTGCTGGCTTCGGCCAGTCTGGCTGAGGTGGATAACTGGTAATGCCTGAGACCGTTCCGCCTGCGTCCTCGAAGAAGCGGCCCACCGCCCGCACCTGGCTGGGGGTGTCGCTGGCGCTCAACGTGTTTTTGCTGGGCTCGCTGATCGGTGTGGGCGTGATTGCGTCCAAGCATTTCCGCCCCAGGCCGGACCGTGCGTCTCCGGCGCTTCTGCACATGATCGAAGGTTTGAGCCCGGCCAATCAGGAAAAGGCGCGTCAGATCCTGACCGATGCGGCGCTGGCCGGGGAAGGTGATATGGATCAGAGCCGCACCTATCGCAAATTGGCGGCGGAGCTGATGCTGCAACCCAAGCCCGACCCGGTGGCCATTCAGGCCGAAATCACCAAGGCGCGCCGCGCCGAGGCCTCGGCCAAGGACAAGATCGAAACGGCGGTCATTTCGCTGCTGATCCAGTTGCCGCCCGATGAGCGGGCCAAGGTCGCTGAGCCCCTGATCAAGACGCCGTTCCGTGCACGCTCCAAGGCCCTGTCCGATGTGCGCAAGGCGGAAGAAAAGGCGAAAGCCGCGGCGGCTTCGGCCTCACGCTGAGCCGCGTGGCCGGTGAGCGGCGGCGCAGGTCAGCACGCTGGCGCACAGAAGCGCGATGGCGATGATCTCCGTCAGATGGGGCCAGCGGCCTTCCCACAGGAAGCCGTAGAGCAGGGCAAACAGCGTCTCGAACAGGATCATCTGCCCCATCAGCGTCAGGGGCAGCAGGCGGCTGGCGCGGTTCCAGAAGGCATTGCCGATCACCGAACACAAGAGCGCCACCGCAGCCATCAGCCCGGCAAAGCCCCACCACTGAACGCCCGAATGTATGCCCGGCGACAGGAGAAAGGCGGGCACGGCCAGAACGAGCGCCAGTGCCCCGGTGACCAGACCGGTCAGCAGGCTCCAGTCCTGCGACGACACCGTATCCAGCCGACTGAGCCAGCGGCTGTTGTCCACGGCGTAGAGCGTCCAGGCGATCAGCGCCCCGAAGGCGCAGGCAATGCCGAATAGAGACCCTGACGTGCCGCCCACGCTGCCCCAGACGGTACAGGCGATACCGGCGATGCCGAGCGCCAGGGGCAGGGCCAGCCGCCGCAACGGCACCGAGCCGTTGTCGTGGCGACCCAGCACGGCGACGCTGACCGGTAAAAGACCGATGATCAGCGTCGTCATGGCCACACCGCCCGACTGCACGGCCTGCGCCAGACAGACATAGTAGAGGATATTGCCGAGCAGGCTGAGGCGGATCAGGGCGCGCCAGCCTCTGGCGTCCACCTGCGCGCAGACCTGTTTCCAGCGTGGGGCGATCAGAGCCGCGGCGATCAGGCCATAGGCGACATAGCGCCCGGCCGACAGTTGCAACGGTGTAAAGCCCGCCGCCAGTTCGGGGGTGAGAAACACAAGGCCCCACAGCGCGCCGGCGATGATGCCGCAGCCTATGCCCCACAGGGTGCGTCGATCCATCTCAGGCCGCGGCGATCTGACCCGACGTGTCCGGGGTATCCGGCGTGTCGTCGGCGCTGGCGCCGGGGCTGGTCTGGGTCAGGGGCAGGATGACGCTGACCGTGGTGCCCTGACCGACGGTGGAATCGACCTCCAGACGGCCTGAATGCATTTCGATCAGCGACTTGGTGAGGGCGAGGCCGAGGCCGGTGCCTTCCTTGGTGCGCGAGAACTGGTTTTCGATCTGCTCGAACGGGCGGGCCAGACGCTCCATGTCCTTCGGGGCGATGCCGATGCCGGTGTCGGCGACGTAGAGGTGCATGAAGCTGTCGGTCGGGACCGCCGACACGGTGATGGTGCCGCCCGACGGCGTGAACTTGATGGCGTTGGTCAGGATGTTGAGCAGAATCTGTTTCAACGCGCGGTAATCGGCCTGAATATCGGGCAGTTGCGGCAGGTGTACGCGCATCTTGAGCCCCGCCTTTTCCGCCCGCTGCCGCACCAGACGCAGCGTATCGTCCACCACCTCTTCGACCGAGACGGGCTCAAAGCGCAGCGTCATCTTGCCCGCCTCGATCTTCGACATGTCGAGAATGTCGTTGATCAGGGCCAGCAGGTGCTGACCGGAGCTGAGGATATCGCCCGCATATTCCTTATAGCGCGCGTGGCCCAGCGGTCCGAACATTTCGCCCGCCATGATCTCGGAGAAGCCGTTGATGGCGTTCAGCGGCGTGCGCAGTTCGTGGCTCATATTGGCCAGGAATTCCGACTTGGCGTGATTGGCCTGTTCGGCGCGAATCTTGGCCATTTCGTACTTTTTAGCGAGGTCGGTCTGGATGCGACGGCTTTGTTCCAGCTTATCGACCATGGCCTGAAGCTGTTCTTCGTTGCGCCGGCTCATCTCCTCCTGAATCTTGATGGCGGTGATGTCGGCCCCGGTGACGACCGTGCCGCCTTCCAGCGTCCGGCTCTCGGAAATCTGTATCCAGCGCCCGTCGTTCAGTTCGGCTTCCACCACGCCTTCGCGGCCGTCGATCACCGGCTCCTGACGGCGAATCGCGATGGCCATGACCTTTTCGATCAGTTCGCGCGACGTGCCCGCCTTGAGGAAGCGCGGGTCGATGCTGAAGGTGCGGCCAAACACCTCATTCCACATGACCAGCCGACCGCGGCGGTCCCACAGGACGAAGGCGTCCGACACCGAATTGATGGCCCCGGTCAGGCGCGCTTCGGCACGCTGGGCGCGGGACTGCGCCGCGCGCTCCTCGGTGACATCCAGTGCCACCCCTGACAGGCGGCTGAAGCCGGACAGATCGCGCGGACCCGTCGCCTGACCGCGCGCATCGACCCAGATCGAGCGGCCATTATCACCCGGCACCCTGAAAGACACGTCGAGCGCGCCGTGGCCGCGCGCATTGAGCAGGGCCTTGCGCACCGCTTCCCGGTGTTCGGGGGCGATACGCAGCAGGACTTCGTTGGTCGTCGCCACGCCGCTGCCGCCCCAGCCGAACATGACGCCGGTGACTTCGGACATGAAGACCTGATCGCTTTCGAGGTCCCATTCCCAGATGCCGCAGCGCGCCGCTTCGACGGCCAGCCGGTAGCGCGTCTCCTTGGCCTCGTACTGACGCGCGGTCTCGGAATTGCGCCGCCCCTGCACAATCAGCAGCAGCCCAAACAGCGCGCCGATGATCAGCGGCCCGATAAACAGGGAGGCCGTCCCCAGCCAGCTTCCGCTGGCCGCGCCGCCCGACGGTTCAATGTAAAGCGTGATCAGGCCATTTTCGCCCTCGCGCACCGCGGCGATGCGGACAAAGCCCTTTTCTTCCAGCGTGCCTTCGCTGATGCGCGCGCTGTTGGCATTGTCGCGGATCTGTTCCGGCGTGACGGTCAGGGCCTTGCGGATATTCTGTCCCGTCAGCCGCTCGTCCGAGGCGCTGAGGATGTCGCCGGCGGCATTGATCAGCACAATCTGGTTGTCGCGCGTGTTTTCGGCGTCGCGCAGCGGATTGTTGAGGCGCGCGACGGCGCGCACGCGACCGGGAGCAGGCGTGCGCACCAGATAGGCACGCGCGGTACGCGTCAGGCGCGACCCGAGCGCCAGAGCCGCAAACCCCTTGTCTTCGACCCTGGCCGCCTCGCTCAGCAGGGTGTTTTCATCCTGACCGGCGCGCGCGATGATGCGCCCTTCGGCATCAATGAGGGCCAGCGAGGCCACGGCACCGCCCGAGGCTTCAAGCGCCTTTTGCACCGCATGTTGGGCTGCCCCCGGCTGTGTCTGATAGGCCGATAGCGCCCCGTCCATCGCGACGCGGGCGACGGACACGGCCTTGTCGGCCCTGAGCGCGTTCAGCCGGGCCTGCCCATAGGCGGCGGCATCGCGCGCCGCCTGACCGGATGAGAGGTCGTTTTGCAAACGTGCCGAAGAAATGGCCGCAAACAGCATCAGGCCCAGCGCCAGGCTGAGCCCGCCGATACGCATCCACAGGGGCATACGCGGGCTGACCTGCGTCAGCAGACTGGATTTGAGCGATCCGCCACCCTGAGCCCCACCCAGCCGGGGGCGCGGGCCGTCCGGGGCTCCGCTGCGGCTGGGCTGTGGCGAGAAAAGCTTCATGCGCGTCAGGATATCCGGGAAGGGGAGGACAGGCGGCGACCGGATTTGATTCGGGTACAACTGAAAGGGTAAACGTCGCGTTAACCCTTTGTCGAGAGTCTTGCGGTCGTTAAAAAGGGGACGGCCTCACTGCGCTGTGGGCAAAAAAACCTCCGCCTCAATCCGCCTTTGCCGCTGCGTTCTCGTCCGCAGCCGGTGCAGCGTCCTTGACCGGCGGCTTGTGATCCTCGCTCCAGCCCTCGCGGCGTTCCTTGCCTTGGTACTTGGAGTCCTGACGACGGCGGCGATCCGGCCCGAAATAGCTGGCGGTCTTGATGAAGGGGCGCGGCTTGTCGATGACGGCGGCCACCTTGCGGTACAGTTCCAGAGCCGTCACAGGCTTGGCGCAGAATTCGTTGACCCCGGCATCGCGCGCGGCGGTGACGCGAGAGCGTTCCGAATGCGCCGTCAGCATGATGATCGGCACGTAGCGATTGGGGCTGTCCGACGAATTGCGCACCATGTGGACGAATTCGACCCCGTCCAGCACTTCCATCATGAAATCGACGATGACGATGTCGATGGCGTCGTTGCGCAGGCGCTGAAACGCATCGCCGGCGTCGCGCGCCTCAAACACATGAGTGGCCCCGAACCCGCGCAAAATCGTTTTCACAATGTGGATCATGTGGGTGTTGTCATCCACCACCATGAACCGCACGCGCTCAAGTCCCGCCACTTTTGACTCCCTTACGCACATACCAAAGCGGAGGCCGTGCGGGCGGCCTCTGAGGGAGGTTTTAAACCTTAAAGTTTGTCAACAAGTTAAGCGAACGGCAATCTTCCAACGGGGGCTTGTGACGGCCCCCCTTACCCCGCCAGCGCCTTTCCAGCCAGTTCGCCGACGTTTTTCGACAGGCCCTCGGTGGCGACAATCCGCTCCAGCGCCGCCTGCATCAGGCTCCGGTGCGGCTCGGCATAGCGTTTGAAGCCGCCAAAGGCTTCGATCAGGCGCGCCGCCGTCATCGGGTTGAAGCGGTCCACGCTGAGGATTTCGTCAGCGATAAAGGCGTAGCCTTCACCCGATACGTCGTGGAAAATCGCCGGATTATTGGCGGCAAAGGCCTGCGCCACGGAGCGCCAGCGGTTGGGCACCTTACGGTCAAAATCCGCGTGCGTGACAAGGTAACGCACGCGCGTCAGGGTTTCGGGATGGGCACAGGCGGCCTGCACCGCGAACCATTTGTCGAGCACCAGAGGCTCGGACTTAAAGCGCGCATAGAAGTCGTCCAGCGCGTCCTGATAGGCGGTGCCGTGGACCTGCGACAGGGCCGACAGACCGGACATCTGGTCGGTCATATTGCTGGCCTTGTGGTAGTGAGTCTGTGCAAGCGCGGTCGCCGCAGGGGCATCGGCGGCGACGATCAGGTCAAGCAGGGCGTTGCGCAGGGCGCGGCGGCCCGCCGAAGCGGCGTCGGGGCTGAAGGTTGGCTCAGAGGGCAGGGCCGCATAGAGGGCTTCGGCATCCGCTTTCAACGCGGCCGCCAGCTCGGCCTTGAAGGCCTTGCGCCGGGCATGGATGAAGGCCGGATCGACCGGCGTCAGGCTCTGGGCCAGGTCCATCTCGGTCGGCAGGCCGCTGATCAGCGCCTTGAACGCCGCATCCAGCGTCGGATCGGTCAGGGTGGCGCGCAGGGCTTCGGCATAGGCGGCGGCCGCGCCTTGCGGATCGAGAATCAGGGCCTTGGCGAGGCTCTGGGCCGCCTCCCAGCGGTTGAACGGGTCGGGATCGCCGCGGAAGCGGGCAAAGCGGTGCGCCTCCGGCTCGTCCAGCGTCAGCTTGACCGGGGCGGAGAAGCCACGCAGGGCCGAGATCACCGGCGTTTGCGTCACCGCTTCCAGCACCCATTGCGTGTTTGCTTCGGTCAACAGGAACAGGGCCTCGGTCACGCTTTCGCCCGCGTGGACAAAACGCAGCGGCGCACCGGCCTCGGACAGTAGGCCCAGCCGCACCGGGATCGGCACCGGGGCCTTGTGCGCCTGTGACGGAGTAGGGGGCGTTATCTGCGACACGTTGAGGGTCAGACGCTGCGCCGCCGCGTCATAGGTGGCTTTGATGGTGAGCGTCGGCGTCCCCGCCTGCACGTACCATTTCAGCCAGGGCGAAAAGTCCTGCCCCGTGACGGCCTCGAAGCTTCTCAGGAAATCTTCCAGCGTCGCCGCCGTGCCGTCGTGCGTATCGAAATAGTGGTCCAGTGCACGGCGATAGGTGTCCGCGCCGACGACCGTCTTCAACATGCCGACGATTTCCGCCCCCTTCTCATAGATGGTGGCGGTGTAGAAGTTGTCGATCTTCAGATAGGCGGCCGGGCGCACCGGATGGGCCAGCGGTCCGGCGTCTTCCGGAAACTGCCGCGCGCGCAGCATCTTCACGTCCTTGATGCGCTGTACCGCGT
>NZ_JAIWNX010000107.1 GCF_020217185.1 Asticcacaulis sp. | reverse complement strand
GGCCACGCTGATCGCCGGAGAAGCTCTGATCGCGGAAGACGGTCAGGCCTTCTTTCAGGCACAACTGGAACCAGTCGCGACAGGTGACGCGGTTGCCGGACCAGTTGTGGAAATATTCGTGCGCCACAACGCTTTCGATGCGCTCATAGTCGAGATCGGTGGCCGTTTGTGCATCGGCCAGCAACAGAGAGGCGTTGAAGATGTTGAGCCCCTTGTTCTCCATCGCCCCGAAATTGAAATCGCGCACGGCGACGATCATGAACAGGTCAAGATCGTATTCGCGGCCATAGGTCTCTTCGTCCCACCGCATCGAGCGTTTCAGCGCGTCCATGGCGTAGGCGGCGCGCGCGCTCATGCCCGGATCGACAAAGATTTTCAGCGCCACCGTGCGGCCCGACATCGTGACGAAGTGGTCTTCGAGTACGTCCAGTTCGCCAACGACCAGCGCGAACAGATAGGCCGGCTTGGGGAAGGGGTCTTCCCATACGGCGTAGTGGGCATCTGCGTCTTCGCCGCTGTCGATCAGATTGCCGTTGGACAGGAGGCGCGGGAAACCGGCCTTGGGCGCGCGCAAACGCACCGTATATTTCGACAGCACGTCCGGGCGATCAGGGAAATAGACGATCTTGCGAAAGCCTTCGGCCTCGCACTGCGTGCAGTAACGACCGGAGGACATGTAGAGCCCTTCCAGCGTCTTGTTTTCCTGCGGATTGATCTCAACCTCGACCTCCAGCGTGAAGCGGTCGGGCACGCCGGGGAGGGTCAGACATTCCGGCGACAGGGTATAGGCATCGGGCGTCAGATCAACGCCATCCAGCCGCAGCGCTTTGAGGCTCAGCCGCTCACCCAGCAGCACCAGCGGGGCGTCGGCGGCGCCGCGTCGTTCGATGCGATAGGTCGCCCGCACCCGTGTCTGCGTCGGGTGCAGATCAAACGCCAACTGCGTTTCAGGGATGGCAAAATCCGGCGCGCGGTAATCGGTCAGACGGATGGGGCGGGCGATATCGGTACGGTACATGCGCGCGGCGTCTCGCAAAGCAAACAGGTCGGCAACAGAGTAGCCGTCCATCTTTGCATAGTCTTGCAAAAATCCAATTCGGCCCTACCCAATTTTCGGTAGGCAACCGATTGGAATTTTCATTCCGCGGCGGTGGCGCTGATTTCCGGTTCCGGCTGGGGCTCAATCTGGGGCTCCATCGGGCGCGTCTGGGTGTCGGGCGGCGGCGTTTCAATCACGCGGCGCAGTTGCTCAAAGCGGCGTGCGATGCGCAGCAGGGGCTCCGGCAGGGCCGGGGTGTCATCGCTTTTCACATAGTCGCTCAGTTCGCGGGCCAGATTGAAAAAGCGCGGGGCCGCCGTAATCAGGCGCGCCTGCATTTCGATCAAAGCCGGATCGCGGTCGTATTCGGCCCCCGGCACGCGCCAGCCACCCCAGTCATTGGGGTCGGTGACGACCACCGGATAGGTGCCCGGATAGGGATGGTGGGCGCAATCTTCGACGGCCTGCACGCGGTTGCGCGCCCGCATCAGCCGCCACGGCGTCTTGCCCGGCGCTTCGCCCGGTGCCGCCTCGATCTCGGTTTCCGCCGTCAGTTCCTCGGCGCGGAAATCGCGCCCCAGACCGCAGTCATAGGTGACGCGGATCGGTTCCTCAAAGCCCGCGACCCACACCGGCTTTACCTGTTCGATCATGGCCCAGGTGCCGACGGGCTCGACATAAACACGTTGATTTCGATGGAAAACAGCCTTGGCCATCTTAGTTCCTTTGACGCAAACTGTACGCGGGTGATTTGTCACATGGCGCTAAGGCGTGGCGGGTGTTAACCGCTCAGGCGCCAGACCCGACCCTAACGCACAGGCTTTAGCATTTGGTGAGGGAGTGCGGTTAAGACGTGTTAAGAGTTAGCTATGACCGATCCGACCTTTGCCCCCGCTGACCTGCGCCGTCTGGTCGAACGCTTCTATGAGCGGGCGCGCAGGGATACTCTGCTGGGGCCGGTGTTTGAAGCCGCCGTTGACGACTGGCCGGCGCATTTTGACATGCTGACCGCCTTCTGGAGCATGGTGATGAATGGCCCGCGCCCGGACATGCCGGTCTTCAAGGGGCGGCCCCTGCCCAAACATCTGGCCCTGCCGCTGAAACGTCAGCATTTTGATCGCTGGCTCGACCTGTGGGCCGAAACGACGGCTGAGGTGTTCGACGCGCCGCGTGCCGAGGCGCTGCGTGAAAAGGCCTGGCGCATCGGTCAGTCGTTTCAGGCGGCGCAGGCGATGAACGAAATGTTGCGCTGAGTGTTACCGCTATCTTCGGATACGGTATATGTTTCAAACTAAACGGCTTTTTCCTTAATCTTGTCAGACATTTAATTTTCTTGTCGCAGGGTCACCGGGCAAGCGTTTGTAATTATTCGTCATATTATCGCGGTGCAAAAATCTGCGCCTAAACCCTCTTGCGGCGCACAAATTTTGCGTTAGGGTGGAGAAATTCCTGCCTGAGGTCTGCCGTCTGCGGCAGGTTTTGTGTGTCCTCAGCCTTGCCTGCCCTGAGCCGATGCCAACCCGCCCGCTCAGACCCGCCCGGTTCCCGCACACGCCTCAGGCTGCACCGATAGACTTAAAAAAAGAGGCCCGCCGATGACCGACGCTATGATCGATCACGTCAAGCAGAACACCGCCATGCTGGAGGGGTTTCTGACTGACGCCGTCAACAGTTTCGGGCGCGGCAGTGTGTTGTCGAAGATCGAGGCGCTGCGCGCCGACAATGCCGATGTCGATGATTTAAGCGAATCCGAGGCCGCCCACGCGGCGCGCGTCCTGACCTGCCTGTCCACCCTGACCGTCCTGTCCGAGGACGTGGCCAATCTCAAGCGTGTCGAGACCTTTCCGGGGACGCAGGAGGCCATCACTCTGGCCAATGCCGTGCATCAGGCGCGCGCCAAGGGCCATTCGCAGGCCGAGATCGAAGAGACTCTGAACGGCATTCTGGCCTCGCCGGTGTTTACGGCGCACCCGACCGAAATGCGCCGCGCCTCGGTGGTGGAGCGCGAATACGACATCACGCAATTCCTGTCGTCCTATGAGCGCACGACCCGCGCCTCGGAGCGCAAGGCGCTGGAAGAGGACCTGTTCCGCGCCGTGGCTCTGCTGTTCAATACGCGCCTTAATCGCCCCGAACGCATCACGGTCGCCGATGAGATTCAGAACTCGCTTGGGGCGGTACGTCGCGCCATCCTGCCGGCGCTGGTTGAGCTTTATGGCGACTGGAACCGCGAGATCGAGCTGGAAGGCGAACTGCCCAACGTGCTGAAACTCGGCTCGTGGATCGGGGGTGACCGCGACGGCCACCCGCACGTCGATGACACGACGATGAACTACGCCTTCCACAATCAGGCGAAGCTGGTGCTCGACTTCTATTTCCAGCAACTCGACAAGCTCGATATCGAACTGACCCTGTCCGAGGAACTGGCGCCCGTCACCGATGCGCTACTGGAGCTGGCGCGCAAATCGTCCGACACCAATGTGCACCGCGTCGATGAGCCCTATCGCCGCGCCATCACCTTTATCAAGACGCGGCTGGCCTCGACCTGGCAGGCCATTCTCAAACTGCCGCACCCGCTGGCTTCGCCGCTGGCCGGGGCCTATGAGACGTCGGAAAACTTTGTCCGCGATCTGCTGATCATCCGCGATTCGCTGATCGAATATGGCGGCAAGCGGCTGGTGGGGCGGACGCTGAAAAGCACCATCCAGATCGCGCGCTCGTGCGGCTTCCACCTGTTGTCGCTCGACATGCGGCAAAACTCCGCCGTGCATGAGCGCGTGATCGCCGAACTGTTTGCGCAGTCGTCGGAACTGCTCGACTATAGCTCGCTGTCGGAAAACGAGCGCGTGTCGGCGCTGGTGGCGGAACTGACCAATGATCGTCTGCTGCGCTGGCCCTTCGCCAAATATTCCGATGAGACGCGCCGCGAACTGCGCATCATCGACGCGGCGGCCGAAGTGATCCGCACCTTCGGGCCGGACGCGATCGGGGCCTATGTGGTGTCGATGGCCAAGTCGGTGTCGGACATCCTTGAGCCGCTGGTGCTGCTGAAACAGGCCGGTCTGGTCTATGGCGGGCCGTCGCCGCACACCATGATCCGCGTGTCGCCTTTGTTTGAAACCATCGAAGACCTTGAGGCCGCGCCCGACATCATGAAGCGCTGGCTGGGTCTGCCCGCCATGCGCTCGCTGATGGGGCGTCCGGCGGTGCAGGAGGTCATGCTCGGCTATTCGGACTCCAACAAGGACGGCGGCTATACGGCCTCACGCTGGAGCCTGCATAAGGCCTCATCGGCCATCAAGGCCGTGTGCAATCAGAAGGGCGTGGCGCTGCGCCTCTTCCACGGTCGCGGCGGTTCGGTCGGTCGCGGCGGCGGCCCGTCCTTCAACGCTATCATGGCTCAGCCTGAAGGCACGGTCGGCGGTCAGATCCGCGTCACCGAACAGGGTGAAATGATCGCGCGCAAGTTTGGCAATCAGACAACGGCGGGCAAGACGCTCGATTCTTTCGCGGCGGCGGTCTTCCTCGCCTCGCTGCCGGTCAAGGAGCGCGACGCCCACCACATCAAGGAATCCGAGGCCGAAGCCAAGTATGGCCCGCTGATGGATCAGTTGTGCAAGGCCTCATTCGACGCCTATCGCGCCCTGGTCTATGACGACCCGCACTTCCTCGACTTCTTCCGTTCGGTGACGCCGATTTCGGAGATTTCCGACCTCAAGATCGGTTCGCGCCCGGCCTCGCGCACCAAGTCGGGCAAGATCGAGGACCTGCGCGCCATTCCGTGGGTCTTTTCGTGGTCGCAGTCGCGCATGGTCCTGCCGGGCTTCTACGGCTTCAACGCTGCGGTCAAGGCGCTGGGGGTCGATGACCAGACCCTGATCGACATGTGCAACGAATGGGACTTCTTCGAGGTCTTCCTGGCCAATATGGAGATGGCGCTGGCCAAGTCGGATATGGAGATGGCCGCGCTCTATGCCGGCATGGCCTCCGATCCGGTCGAGGCGCAACGCATCTTCGCCACCATCCGTCAGGAGCACGAAGAGATGACGGCGCTGGCCAAACGCATTCGCAAGGCGGGTACGCTTCTGTCCACCCATGAGCAGTTGCGCGGTTCGATTGAACGCTCGCACGCCCTGCTTCAGACGCTTAACCGCATGCAGGTCAAGCTGCTGAAAAAGCGCCGCGAAGGCAACAAGCACAAGCTGGTCAAGCTGGCTATGCAACTGACCGTCAACGGCATCGCCTCGGCCCTGCGCAATACGGGGTAGGCTATAACAGCCTCCGCACCACGATAATACCAATTTAATACCTTGAGGCGCGGCCCCGGCCCCTATATACAGACTCAGAGCGAATTCCCAGCTTGACCCGCAGGCGGACGCGCGTTATGACAGCGCTGTCAAAATTTTTTGACGCGCTGTGACGTTTGCGTAATAAGCCGCCTGCTAAAAAGGCCCGACGTCACCTCGCCAAGACCCAGGAACCCTATCGTGAGCTTATCGACTTCTTCTGCGAATCGTAAACCCGTCTTCGTCCTCGTCGGCGGCACCGGTGATCTGGCGCTGCGCATGTTGTGGCCGTCTCTGGCCATGCTGGATCAGGACGGTTTTCTGGATAAGGACCTGCGCATCATTTCGGTGGCGCGTGAGGCGGTGGACCGCCCGGCCTTCCTTGAGCGTGTCAGCGCCGCCGTTCAAAAGCGCATCGGGGCCGATCTCGAAGCGACGACGCTCGATCAGTTCCTGCCGCGCCTCAGCCATATCGCGCTCGATGCTTCCGACCCGCAGTGGGGGGCCAAGCTGAAGGCCGAACTGGGTGAGCCTGAGGCGCTTGACGTCGTCTATTTCCTCTCCGTGTCGCCGTCGCTGTTCAAGCCGATCTGCGAACATCTGGAAAGCGCGGGTCTGAGCAAGGCCCCCAACCGTGTGATTATCGAAAAGCCGCTGGGGCGTGATCTGGCCTCATCGAAGGTGATCAACGATTCGGTCGCCCACGCCTTTGACGAAGCGCGCACCTTCCGCATCGACCACTATCTCGGCAAGGAGACGGTGCAGAACCTGCTGGCCCTGCGCTTTGCCAATACGGTGTTTGAACCGCTGTGGAACGCGCAGTCGATCGACCACGTGCAGGTCACCGTTTCGGAAACCGTCGGCACGGGCGATCGTCTGGGCTATTACGACGATTACGGGGCGCTGCGCGACATGGTGCAGAACCACCTGTTGCAACTGGTCTGCCTGCTGGCCATGGAGCCGCCGTCGAACTTCAATGCCGATGCGCTGCGCGATGAAAAGGTCAAGGTGCTGCGGTCGCTGAAACCGATCACCGCGGATAATGTGCGCGATGTGACGGCGCGTGGTCAGTACGGTCCGGGCTTTGCCGAAGGCAAGCAGGTGGCGGGTTATGAGGCCGAAAAGGGCTCGCCCTCCAACACCGAAACCTATGTCGCCATCAAGGCCGAAATCGCCAACTGGCGCTGGGCCGGCACACCCTTCTATCTGCGCACGGGCAAGACCCTGCCGTCGCGCACCACCGAGGTGGTGATCCAGTTCCGCCCGGTGCCGCATTCGATCTTCGGTTCGGCGGCGCAGCCCAACCGTCTGGTCATCCGCCTGCAACCGGACGAAGACATCAAGCTGACGGTGATGAACAAGGCACCGGGCCTTAGCGCTGATGGCATGCAGCTTCAGCCGCTCGACCTGTCGCTGTCGCTGTCCAACGCCTTTGATGGCAATGGTGACAAGCCGCCGCGCCGTCGCATCGCCTATGAACGCCTGATCCTCGATGCACTGAACGGCAATAACGCCGCCTTCGTGCGCCGCGATGAGGTCGAAGCCGCCTGGGCGTGGGTCGATGGTATTTCGGCGGCGTGGGCCGAAGCCTATCCCAAGCCGCAAATCTACCCCGCCGGGACCAATGGTCCGATGAGCGCCTATATGCTGCTCGACCGCGACCATCGGGTGTGGAATGACTGAGGCCCTGGGCATTCACCGCCTGCGCACCTTCGACAGCGCGGCCGAGGCCGAAACCGCCGTCCTGGCGGCCATTGCCGAGGCCCTGTCCGCCGCCATTGCCAAGCGCGGTCAGGCCCTGTGGATCGGAGCCGGGGGCGGTACGCCGAAGCCCGTCTATCAGCAGCTCGATACGCTGGACCTGCCGTGGGACAAGGTAACCCTGTCTCAGGTCGATGAGCGCTTTGTGCCGGTCGATGACGCGGCCTCCAACACGAAGATGATGGCCGAGGCCGCCGCGCCGGTGATCGCCAAAGGGATGCGCTTTGACACCCTGATCCGTGATCTCAGCGACGCAGGCCTGTGCGCGCAACAGGCCGAGACTCTGCTGCGCGGCTTTAATGACGGTGACGCGCCGGAATTCGACCTGACCCTGCTCGGCATGGGGCCGGACAAGCACTACGCCTCGATCTTCCCTGGCCACGCGCTCAATGCCACAGTCTATGACACGGACGCGCTGGTCCTGCCGGTCGCCCCGGCCAGCGGCGGCGCAGAGCCAAAACTGCCGCGCATCACATTGACCGTGAAGGCCCTCAACCGCTCCCGCCGGATCGTGCTATATATCACCGGTCAGGAAAAGCGCGACGCGCTCATGGCCGCCATTGCCGATCCCAACCCCGACACCGCGCCCATCGGTGCCTTCCTCGCCCAATGCCCCGTGCCCGTTGACATCGTCTGGTGTCCGTAACGGCCGGCCTTCAACAGCGAAAAGATAACATGACCACCGAGCTTCATCCCGTTCTCAAGTCCGTCACCGACCGCATCATCGCGCGCTCCAAGGCCACGCGCGCCGAATATCTGGCCCGCGTCGAGCGTTACAAGTCGCGTGAGCCGCGCCGCAAGAAGCTGTCGTGCGCCAACTACGCCCACGTCGCCGCCCCGATGACCGAGACGGACAAGCTGGCTCTGGCGCTCGATAAGGTGCCCAATATCGGCTTGGTCACCGCCTATAACGACATGCTGTCGGCGCACGCCCCCTATTACCGCTATCCGGAAAAGATATTGGACTATGCCCGCCATGTGGGCGCGACGTCTCAGGTGGCCGGTGGCGTCCCCGCCATGTGCGACGGCGTCACGCAAGGCAAGCCGGGCATGGAGCTGAGCCTCTTTTCGCGCGATGTTATCGCCATGGGCACGGCCATTGCGCTCAGCCACGATGCGTTTGATTCCGCTCTGATGCTGGGTATCTGCGACAAGATCGTGCCGGGTCTGGTCATGGGGGCGCTGGCCTTCGGGCACCTGCCGGTGATCTTCGTGCCGTCGGGCCCCATGCCGTCGGGCCTGCCCAATCCGGAAAAGGCCAAGATTCGCACCGCCTATGCCAAGGGCGAGGTTGGGCGCGACGCGCTTCTGGCCGCCGAAATGGCCTCCTACCATTCCGAAGGCACCTGCACCTTCTACGGCACGGCCAATTCCAACCAGATGCTGATGGAAATCATGGGCCTGCACGTGCCGGGCGCGGCCTTCGTGCCGCCGCGCGGCGAACTGCGTGACGCCCTGACGCGTGCCGCGGTCGAGCGGGCGGCGAAGGCTTCGGCGCTGAGCGATGCGCCGGCCTATATGGCGGATGTCATTGATGAACGCGCCATCGTCAACGGCGTGGTCGGGCTTCTGGCCACGGGCGGTTCGACAAATCACGCCTTGCACCTGCCGGCCATGGCGCGCGCCGCCGGGATCATCCTGAAACCCGAAGACATGAACGACCTGTCGGGCGTCGTGCCGCTGCTGGCGCGCGTCTATCCCAACGGCTCGGCCGATGTGAACCACTTCCATGCGGCGGGCGGTATCGGCTTTGTCATCAAGGAACTGTTGTCGGCCGGTCTGCTGCACGGCGATGTCAATACGGTCTGGGGGCCGGGTCTGGCCGCCTATGGCAAGGAGCCGAGCTTACGCGACGGGCAACTGGTGTGGGTCGATGCCCCCGCCGAATCGCTCGACCTCGACATCCTGCGCCCGGTGACCAACCCGTTCTCGCCCGAAGGCGGATTGCGTGAGCTACGCGGCAATCTGGGCGTGGCGGTGACCAAGATTTCGGCGGTCAAGCCGGAACACCGCGTCGTCGAAGGCCCCTGCGCCGTTTTTGACGATCAGGACGATTTTTTGAAGGCCTTCAAGGAAAATAGGCTCCCGGAAGGCGATTTTATTTGCGTTGTGCGCTTCCAGGGGCCAAAAGCCAACGGTATGCCTGAGCTGCACAGCCTGACTCCCTCCCTGTCGGCCATGCTGGATCAGGGCCGCAAGGTGGCCCTTGTCTCGGATGGACGCATGTCGGGGGCCAGTGGTAAGGTGGCTTCGGCCATCCATTTGACCCCAGAAGCCGTTGACGGCGGACCGATCTCAAAACTACGGTCAGGGGACATTGTGCGCGTGGACTGTGAAAACGGGAACCTGAGCTTCATAGGTGATGAAGCGCAATTGATGGCGCGGGAAAGCGCACCCCGACCGGCGGATGCCGACGGTCTGGGGCGTGAACTGTTCGCGCCGTTCAGGCGTCTGGTCGGCGAAGCCGTCTCAGGCGGCTCCGTTTTCTGGTAAGGTATTATGACGGCGCTTTTCGATAATCAGACCACCTTTTCTGCTTCGTCACAGGTGTTCAGGGGCCTTGTCGGTGATATCGGCGGGACCAATGCGCGCTTTGCCATTGCCGAACGGGGCGGGGGTCAGACGAAGCTGACGGAGTTCAAGAGCTTCCATACGGATGGCTATAAGGACCTCTACGCCGTCATCGACGATTATTTTGGTGGTCTGAGCGGGCGTCCGGACCTCGATTTTTCGGTCATCGCCGTGGCCGGGCCGGTCAATGACGGGGCCATCAAGTTCACCAATCTCGACTGGCTGGTGACGGAAACCGAGCTGGCGCACCACACCTCGGCGCGCAAGGTGCGCCTGATCAACGACTATGCTGGTCTGGCCTATGCGCTGCCGCATCTTCAGGACGAAGACACCCGCCGCATCG